>CAZPSS010000068.1:0-6465 GCA_964589565.1 uncultured Planctomycetia bacterium | reverse complement strand
ATTCGTGTTTTTGTCCTTCTTGTTTTTTGTGTTCGATTTTATCCGTCAGCAAAAAAGACAATTTTCTCTTAAAGCCGACTCTTTTCTTTATTCCCGCCAAAAAAGTGAGCAGGTGCATTCGATTTGTGGGATGAAGAATGCAGGCCAGGTCGAATTTCTTCCTCTTCAGGGCAAAGGCAAATTTTATGCTATTGTAAAAACTGCGTTGTCCGGCGTATTTATCGTAGATAATTACCTCATCTAAATAGGGATTGCCCAAAACTACATCCCGGGCGTAGGGCCGCACCATAACGGCAATATAGGCTCGGGGGAAACTTTTGCGAAGGGCCTTAATCGCCGGCGTGGAAAGAAGCACATCCCCAATGCGGTCAGTGCGGATGACTAATATTCTTTCAAAATTATTTTCTCGCATCTAATATTTTTTTGCACGCCGTAAAAACTTCATCTGCGTTGATTAATTTCATACACTCGCGTATTCCCCGGGGACAAAGAGACTGTTCGCAGGGAGAGCAAGCCAAGCTTTTGCGAATAACTATATCATCGGGCCCTTCAGGCGCGTATTTTTTATGGCTGGTCGGGCCGAATATAGCGACTACCGGGATATTCATCGCCCAGCCCAGGTGCATAGGAGCGGAATCATTAGAAATGAGCAAACTGCATTTAGTCAAAAGAAAGGCAAGCTCTCCGATAGTAGTTTTGCCTGTGGCATTAAAAGGCTTGGGCGCGATGGAGCTGATTATTTCGCCTATCAGAAGTTCATCCTGCTCATCGCCCACTATAATAATCTTAACATTGTATTCCTTACTTAAGGACACAATCAACTGCCTATATCCTTCTTTTTTCCAGCACTTGGTCATATTGCGCGCTCCCGGGGCTATGGCAACTACCTTTTGTCCGTCTTTGATTTGCCATTGTTTAAAGAGCCGGTTAACACGGTCCCGGTCGGTTTCACTAAACATAACATAAGGGCCTTTGTTATTATCTATATCCAGACCAAGCGATTTTAATTTCCATAGGTGCCTATCCTTCATATGGGTTAAATCCCTTGGCGCTTTGGCGAAAACCGAAGTGTGGTATCTCGCTCCCAAAAAAATACCCATTGCCGTCTGACGCAGGTCAACTACTAAATCATAGTTATCAAGCCTTAGCCTGTTCATAAGCGCCAGCTTATTTTTCCGGCAAATACTTTTATCATAAATAATTTTGCTATCAATGCGCGAATCGCTTTTGAATACGCTAAAGGCGCGCGGCCCAACCAAAACCGCTAAATGGGCCTGGGGAAAATCTCTTCTTAACACCTTAATTACAGGGGTAGTCAAGATAACATCCCCGATGTTACTTAAGGTAATTACCAAAATCTTCTTAATCTTTGCTTTATCTAACTTCATGTTACTGCTTCCAGAACCTCTTCAACGTTTATAGCCTTCATACAGCGGTTATCATTACAGTTAAGCTTATAGCAAGGAGTCCGGCAGCCTACGTCTTTCTGAATTACTGTATAATCGCTTCTGCCATAGGGGCCGGTAATCATGGCAGAGGTGGGGCCAAAAAGGCCGACTACTTTTGCCTTTTGGCTAAGGGCAATATGCAAGGGCCCTGAATCATTGGAAATAACCAGAGCTGCTTTGCCCATTAAAGCCGCCAGCTGCCCGAGCGTAGTGCTGCCGCATAAAACAAAAGGGCAACCTTCCATAAGAGAGGCTATATCCCGGGCTAAACTTATATCCTTTTTCGCTCCGGTAATAATAATCTTAGCCTGCTTTTCCCTAATTAACCTGTCGGCAAGGCGGGCAAAATTCTCTTTTGGCCAGCGTTTAAGCTCCCAGTTTCCTCCCGGATTAATCACCACCAAAAAATCGCTCATCCTTAATCCGTTTTTTTGCAGAAGCTCATCGATATAATCTTTATCTTCGCGGCTGGGGAAGAATTCATAATCCTTATTTTCCGCTTCTATCCCGCAGGCCCTGGCAATATTTAAAAAGTATTCTACCTTGTGCAGCTCTTTTATAGGCTGAGGAATACTTCTGCTCAAAATAAAGGCCCTTTTTTTAGTAAAGTAACCCGCTCTTTCGGGAATTCCCGCAAAGCAGCAAATTAAGGCTCTGGTAAAGGAGCGGTGCAAAAGAAAAGCTGCGTCAAAATGTTTAGAGCGCAGCAGCCTGATTAATCTTAACTTACCCAAAAGGCCTCTGTAACTTCGGGCTTCATCAAATATAATTATTTCATCTAAATGAGGGTTATTCTCTAAAATAGGCGCGCAGCGCGGCGCTACAAGGCAGGCGATAAAACTATTCGGATATTTTTTTCTCAGCGCCCGGATAAAAGGAGTGGAAAACAAAACATCCCCCCGCCAGTTTACGTTTACAATCAATATCCTCTTCATTTTCCCTATCGCCTACGTCCTGCCGCCTATCACCTAATAGGGTTCCCTCACCCTTCTGAACAAATTATAATATCCGGAAAGTTTTACCCAAAACACAAAAAGATTGGGGGAGCTGTCTTTGACTTTAATACGTTTTAAGGCAAGGAGGTCGCAGTTTTTATAGGCCTGTCTCTTTCCACGGTTTGTTGTGCAGGCGGCTTGATATCCATATCTTTTTACAATTTCCTGTATCTGAGGGCTAAAGCCGCCGATAGGATAACAGAACAAATCCACTTTTTTATTTAAGCGCCCCTGAAGTATCCTTTTTGAGGCCCCGATTTCCCGCTTGAGCCGCAGGCTGGTTTTTCCCGGCAAGTAATCACCGGCTAATGTGTGGCTTCCGATTGTAATTATTCCCGAAGAAGCCATTTCTTTCATCTGCGCATAATTTAAATAACCTTCCCTGCCCGCAGAATCAACAATAACAAATATTGTGGCCGGTAAATTGTATTTTTTCAAAACGGGATAGGCAAAGACATAATTATCTTCATAACCGTCATCAAAGGTAAGCACTACAGTATTGCGCGGCAATCTTTCTTTTTGCTCTATTGAATGCGCCAGTTTTGCTAAAGGAATAACATTATAGTTCCAGCGCGATAAAAAACGCATCTGGCGCCTGAAATTTTCCGGAGAAACGCTCAGGGAAGAGCTCTTCCCTTTTCCATCAACGCGATGGTACATCAGGATAGGGACAACATATTTCGGCCTGATGTAAAGATAAAATCCGGTAATGGCTAAAACAATTGCTAAGCCCGAAATTAAAACTATTTTTCTCAATCTCATCTTTTTAAAACTTTGTTCTATAATAACTGCTCTTTAATGTCTAATGTTTTTAAGGCCGTAATTGGTCATTTATTCCAATTCTCTTTACTGACTACTTCTTTGTATACCCCTTCAATCCCCTCAACCATCTCTTTTAAGTCAAACTTCTGCCTGGCCTGTTCTCTTGCCCGCCTTCCCATTTCGGCAGCTAAATTTTTGTCGTTGAGCAAGTTCAATATTGCCTCCGCTAAGCTTTCAGGCTTTTCGGCAGGCACCAATAAACCGTTAACTCCATCCTTAACTAAGGTATAAATACCTCCCACATCAGAGGCAACAACGGGAAGGCCCATTGCCTGGGCCTCGATAATAGCCAGACCCAGTCCCTCCAAAACAGAAGGAAGGACAAAAACATCCATAATTGACAAAGGCACGGAGGTATCTAAGGTAGAAGGGGCAAAAGTCACATTGCTTTCTATTCTTAATTGCCTGACCTGCTCAACTAATTTATCCTTCTCGGGGCCGTCGCCGACCAGGAGAAGCTGAGCATCGGGAAACGCTTTAAGTATTTTCTCCATCGCCCGAATAAGATAGCGCTGTCCCTTAACCGAAGAAAGCCTGGCTACCGTGCCGATTACCGGCGCATCAGGCGCAAGACCGTAATCCTTTTTGAAGCTCTCTTTCTGCGCCTGGCTAAATTGATCGGGAGAGAATTTCTCCATCTCCACGCCATTGTGCACAACAGCTACTCTTTCCTTTTTCACTCCCAGGTCATTAACCAGGTGAGCCCTGACTGCTTCGCTGATGGCGATAGAGCGCATCCCCCAGCAGGGAAAGATTCTTCTAAACATACGCGGTTTGAAGAAACCGTGACAGGTAGTTACGAAAGGCACGGCGGTCTTTTTTGAAACTAAGTGTGCCAAAACCTGTGTAACGCGGGTGTGGGCGTGAATTACTTCTATATTCTTTTCCTTAACTATCCGGGCAACTTTTTGCCGCGCAAGAAATACTTTCAGGCTTATTGCCGACTTCGTCTTTATATTGATAAAAAGATGCATCGCCCCGCAGGACTGAAGCGCCGGGACCAAATCTCCGCCGCAAGAGGCCACAAACACTTTGTGTCCTCTTCGCGCCAGTCCCTTAGCCTGCGAAAGCGCATAAATCCCTATTCCGCCCAGATTAAGATGCGTTGTGAGTAGCAATATCCTCATAATAGTTTCTTCACCGCCTCGAATACTTCTTCTGCCGTAATCTCTTCCATGCAGGTATGCTTACGGCAATGTCTCTTATAACAAGGACTGCAGGTTATATTCTTTCTGATAACCACCTGTTTAGCGTTAAGAATGGTATGTCTTCGGGGATCGGTAGGCCCGAATAAAGCGACCACCGGCGTTTTCATAGCATAGGCTATATGCAGTGGGGCAGAATCGCCTGTAATATAGGCATTGCAGCGTTTGATTAAACAGGTCAATTGCATAATTGAACTCTTACCTAAGGCATCAATAAAGCGGCTTTTGGAAAGTTGCCTAAGCTGCTTCACCAATTCTTTATCTCTGTCTCTACCTGTAATTACTACCTCCATCCCTGCATCCCGCAATTTATCTAAAAGCGCGGCGAACTTGCGGACTTCCCATCTTTTAGAAGGGCGTTTGATACCTGCGCCCGGATTTATCCCGATTAAAGGGGCAGATTTATTTCTTTTATTTGACTTCAGGAAATTCTCAGCCCAGCTCTCATCGCTTTCTTCAGGCCATAACTCTAAATCTTCCTTTACAAATTCAACCCCCAACATTTTTAAGGTGCGCTTCTGATGCTCTACCGGCGACAGCGGGACGTTTATATCTTTTATTTTTCTGTTTAAGAGGAAACTTAATTTACCATTATCATAACCATACCTTCTATTGCAGGCGCTTAAACAAGCCATAAGGTGGCTTTTGCGGCTGTTCTGCAGGTCTATAACAATATCAAAATTCAATCTTCTCAATAAAGAAGCCGTCCGCCAAATACATCTATAACCTTTGCCTTCTAAAGGAAAGTCGAGAACCTGGTTTATGTAAGGGCAATTTTGCAAAATCGGCCGGAAAGGGACAGCTACCAAAACCGCTATATGAGCTTTAGGAAAATTTTCCCGCAGTGCCCGTAAGCTTGAGCCGGCCAAAATAACATCGCCTAAGGCGCTTAATTTTATCACCAGAATTTTCAAGTTTGCCTGCACCTCTTCATATATCCTGATAGTTTTTCCCGCCATCTGTTTCAGGGAAAAATTTTCCTCCACCTGCTTTCGGGCCGAAGTGATAAGTTTTTGTGCCAAATCAGGTTCTTTAAAGAGCCTGATCAAGGCCCCGGCTAAATCAAGAGGGTCGCGAGGCTCGACTAAAATCCCGTTTACTCCATCCTGAATTATATCTACCACCCCTCCTACTCTTGTGGCTATCACCGGCACACCGCAGGCGCCGGCTTCAATAAGCACCCGGCCGAATGCCTCCTGAGTTACTGTCGGTAGAACTAAAACATCAAGCCGAGAAAGAACGTTGGGAATATCTTTCTGCCGGCCTAAAAAGCGGACATACCTATCCAAGCTCAGCCGCCTTGTCAGCATAAGCAATTCTTCTCTATATTTTTCTTTTCCAGGGGAGATATCTCCTGCTATTAAGGCGCGAGCGCCCGGTAAAACGCGAATAACTTTGGCTAAAGCCTGTAAAAAATATTTGTGCCCCTTAATCGGAGTCAACCTTCCAATAACTCCAATGGTAAAAATAGAGCCTGGAGCTTGGAGCCTGGAGCTTGGAGCAAACTTAAATTCTTCCAAATCCACGCCGCGAGGAATGAGCCTGATGCGTTCTTGCGGCACGCCAAAGTCTTCAATCATATGCCGGGCAATGACACTACTGGAAACTATCACACATTTTCCCCAGCCCATAATGCGGCTGGCAAAATTCCGGCTATAATAACCATGGCAGGTAGTTACAAAAGAAGTTGCTGATGCGCATCGGCAGGCCAAAAAGGCAATAAGCGCCGGAACCCTTGAGCGGGCATGCACTACATCAATCCTTTCCTCCTGCAGAATCTTTGCTACTTTGGGAATATTAATCAATATGGAAAACAGGGACTTTTTATGCACGGGCAGACAAATGTGCCTGGCCCCGGCTGATTCTAATTCCTTTACCATACCTCCGCCGTTAGATATGACAAAAGCTTCATGATTTCGCTTTATAAGTTCCCGGGCCAAATCCACTGTCCCCCGCTCAACCCCGCCGATATTTAATTCCGGTAAAATCTGTAAT
>CAZPSS010000067.1:0-6476 GCA_964589565.1 uncultured Planctomycetia bacterium | reverse complement strand
ATATTTGCGGTCAATTCCCGCAATCTCAAATTCTGAGTTAGTCTATCCTCAAGTGTCTTTGGCGGCGTGAGCATAAGCTCTGTTTGCAGCTTTCGCCTTTCGTAATAGAGCCTGGTCACTTCATTAAGAATATCATCGCGCAGCTGCACCAGCAACCGGGCGTTGCTGTCAATAAGTCTCACCTGTTCGCTAAAGATTATATCGCCCACATCCCAGGAAAGGCTAAGTCCCCAGTCGCGCGGGCCAATGATAAACTTACCGAAATTATCAGTAGTTCCACCGTCCTTTATGGTTTTATCATAATCTAAACTTACATCCGGCAAAAATGCCTTTAATCTCGCGTTTCTGCGCAAGGCCTTGATATTATCGGGATGAACTACTTCGGCATATCTTAAAGCGGCTTCCTGCACCTGTTGAATAGTCGGCTCATTCAGAGAAAGTTCTTTGAGCGCCTGCTCAAAATCCATTTCGCTGTTCTGAACTATTTCTTCAACTTCTTCTACTTTGAGATTGCTTCGCTTCGTCCCCTTCGGGGACTTCGCTCGCAATGACGGAAATGCAGGTTCTTTAACGGTCTCATTAATTGTCCTAAAGACCCCATGGTCTGTAGCTGCAAACAAACGTCTTGTGTGCAGGACTAAGGCCAGGCCGCGCACATCACGGGCGGTCATCCCCTGATAAATCTCCTGCCAGCTATTTAATTTGGGAAAAAATTCAAACACGCCATTTTTCGTAGCCGCATAGATAACACTCTTTTTATCCGAAACAACTATAAAATTGACATAATCACTGATTAGCCCCTGAGAGGACAATTTATCCCAGGACTGGCCCGCATCAGGCGAAATAAAAACGCCTGCGCCTGTAGCAATAAAGATTTTTCTGGGCTCATCCCGGGCAATCGCAATAGAGTTAATCAGGCTTTCGCTCTCGCCTGCTTCTGAAGAGTTCTCTCCATCTTCGCTATCAATAAGCTTTTCGCTGGTAATATAAATCCTTTCCCACAGCCGGCCGGCGTCTATGGACTTAAAAAGGCCGTAGCTGTTTGCCAGATACAAAACCTCAGAATTAGACGGATGAACCGCGAGAGATCTAACCGCCGAACGAGTAAGGCCTCCGTTACTCTTTCGCCAGGTCGCGCCCTTATCCTGCGAAATATATAAACTGCTATCCGTGCCTATATAAATCCTGTCGCAGTCAAGGGCGTCAAGCGTAATCCACCTTACATTGTTTTCCGCCTCGGAGACCTTGCGGAAAATCCTCTGCCAGCTCCCGCCCCGGTCTTCTGTGGCAAAAAGCCCTTTGCTGGTAGCCAAATATAAAATATTTGGGTTGGAAAAGTCAAAAGTAAGAAAATTTATCCGGCCTGCCTCTGTTTCAAGAGAAAAAACCTCTCTCCACGACTCGCCCCCATCCTGCGAAAAATAAACGCTGTCTGCGCAAGATGCGCAGATAAGCCTGTCATCTCCGGCAAAGACAGAAACCGAACGCACATCTAAATCGCCGATACCCGAGCTTGCCGCCTGCCAAATCTTCTCAGCGCTTGAAATCTGGCAGAAAGAGAATATTAAAAAGAGGGAAAGTATTGCCAACTTGCAAGAAAATCGCTCCGCGATAACCTTTAAGCGATTTTCGCAGTGGTATCCGCTATACTTTCCTATACCATAAAATATCCTTCTATCCGTGTTCATCTGTATCTTTTTATCCGTGTTCATCCGTGCTTCTCTATCCGTGCTCATCCGTGTTTCTCAGGGTTCCTTATCTATCTTGACTCTTCCTGTGGTATTGGACACACTGATACGCCTGAAATCATCCCCTTTATCGGCAAGCCAAACCGAACCCGCACTGCCTGTCAGCCCTCCCGTAGAGGAAAAGGTGGCTTTGCCGGAGGCAAAAGTGCTGGGAGACTCAGGGTCGCTTGGGCGATAGAATCTAATCGAGGAAGGCAGGGAATATCTTTTCTCGTAAGGTTGGCCGTCTTCATCGCTAATATAATAGGAATGGGGATAAGAGAAAGTCTCAAAACTCACAGAATAGTTCTTTCTGCGGGTAATTGCCAAACTTCGCGCTGTATTTAGGACCGCGCTCACATCTTTGGCCGCTGTCTTTAACTTTGTCCCTTTGGTAAAGCCGGCAAAGAAGGGTATGCTTACCCCTAAAAGCAAAGCTACCACTGCCAGCACAACCAACATCTCCATTACGGTAAAACCTTTTCTCAATCTACCAGTTGTTAATATCATCGCCTGTCCCTTGTTCGTCCTGGCCGTTAAGGCCGTAAGAGTAGATATCGTAGAGAGATACGTTGTGGGTGCCGGGATTTGTGTATACATAGGGATTGCCCCAGGGGTCAAGATAGCTTCCGCCCTCTAAGTCCTCTTCCTTAAACCTCATATAAGGGCCGTTCCAGTCCGGGTTAGCGCTGGCGGCAGTAAGCGCCTGCACCATATTCGCATTTACGCCGGGGGGGTATTCACCCATATCTAAGTCATACATATCAACTGCTGCCTCCAAAGCGGCAATCGCCGCCTTGGCCTTGGTAACAGCCCCGCGTTTCCTGGCCATCTGGGCTCCACCTACAGCCATACCAGCCAAAATGGTAATAATAGCCATCACTACCAAAAGTTCCATCATAGTAAAGGCCTTATTGCCTGTTTTCAAGAAAATTGCCTTCGGCAATAACCTTAATGTGCAATTTTCGCAGTGGTATCTGCTATATACTTTCCTATACCATGAATATCTTAGCTTAAGCATCTGCATTTTTAATCTCCTTTAACTTAGGGGCTCGGTGTCCTTGCTTCGTTCGCTGAATTTTTTTGCCAAAAAAAATTCTAATGCTCACTTTGCAAGGACACCGAGCCCCACTCATACAAACCACTGTGTTTGGCTGATTACTTCTTCAATAGTGGTTATGCCTTGATATATTTTATTCAGCCCGTCTTCTCTTAAGGAGCGCATCCCTGTTTTGGCGGCGGCCTGCCTTAAATAGTCTTGAGCGGATTTTCTTTCTAAAATTAATGCCCGTGAATCATCGTCCAGAACAAAGAGCTCAAATATGCCCGTCCTTCCTTTGTATCCTGAATTCTTGCAGGCTGCGCAGCCTTTACCACGGTAAATTTTTTTGCCTTTTAGCGCATCCGGCATAAGCCCTAATTGAGACAATTCCTTTTCCTCAGGCTTATAAGGTTCTTTGCAGTCGGGGCAGATAGTGCGCACCAGTCTCTGGGCTAAAGAGGCCGAAAGTGTTGAGGTAATCAAAAACGGCGGAATACCCATATCCAACAGGCGCGTAATTGCTCCGGTGGCGTCGTTGGTATGCAGGGTGCTGAAGACCAAGTGGCCCGTAAGCGCCGCCTGGATAGCAATCTCGGAGGTTTCCTTATCGCGAATCTCACCCACCATAATAATGTCGGGGTCCTGGCGTAAAATATGGCGCAGGCATCTGGCAAAGGTCAAACCAATCTTGGGTTTAATGTTTATCTGGATAATCCCGGCAATATCATACTCCACGGGGTCCTCGGCAGTGATTATTTTCAGGTCGGTTTTGTTAATCTCCTTTAAACAGGAATACAGAGTGGTTGTTTTACCGGAGCCGGTAGGCCCGGTAACTAAAATTATCCCGTTGGGTTTGTGGATAAGCGCTCTTAACTTATTTTTATCGCGGTCGATAATTCCTGCATGGTCTAAGGAAAGGCTGACTACGCTTTTATCCAAAACACGCATCACAATACTTTCTCCGAACAGGGTAGGCAGGGTAGAAACGCGCAAATCAACCTTTTTGCCGGCAATATTGGTTAGTATTCTTCCATCCTGGGGAAGGCGGGTCTCGGCCACATCTAAATTTGCGAGCACCTTGATGCGGCTGGCCAGCGCTAAATTCAGCTCTCTGGGAGGAGAAGCAGCTTCTACGCATTGGCCGTCGATGCGGTAACGAATCTTGAATTCCTCACCGAAGGGCTCAAAATGGATATCGCTGGCTTTATCCTTAATCGCTTCTAAAATTATCAGGTTGATAAGCTTTACCACGGGAGCCTGTGCAGCCAATTCCTGAAGCTCTTCAGCGCGGAACTTAGCTTCTTTACCCCTGCCTTTAAGCGAAAGCGGCGCCTTGCCTTTGGCAAGCTCGCTAACCACTTGCGGGATAGATTCCTTCTCCATCCTGTAGTGCCGATTTACCTGCTCCTGAATCTGGCCTTCCGCTGCAAGCACCGGTTGAATATTACAGCTTAAAGTAAAGCGCAAGTCGTCCAGAAACTGCAGGTTGAAAGGGTCACTGACTGCCACGGTTAAAATATCCCCCTGTAATTTTACGGGCACGATATTGTAGACCTGGGCAACTGATGCCGGGACTTTATCCAGGACATTCTTGTCGAGCTTGGTTTTTTCCAAATCCACCGTTTGCATTTTGGTTTGATTGGCCACAATCTGAAGAAGCGCCTCCTGCGAAATCATCTCTGACTCCACAAGAACCCTGCCCATGGATTTGCCGCTAATCCGGTGCTGCTCTAAACACTCCTGCCACTGCTGGGGCGAAATCAGGTTGCGCTCCACCAGAAGCTTTCTTAAAGGTTTGAATCCTGTTTCGTTTGCCATTTTATTATTGTTGGGTAACGCGCAAAATCTCAGCCAGGGAAGTTAGTCCCTGCTCTACTTTCAACCAGCTATCTTCCCTTAAGGTGCGCATCCCTTTATTCTTAGCCGCCCGGATAATCTCAGAAGCAACAGGCTGTTCGGAAATCAAACCGCGCATTTCGTCGTCTAAAACCAAAAGTTCGTATATGCCGATTCTGCCTCTATATCCTGTGGAATTGCACTCCGGGCAGCCCTTAGCCTGATAGAAGGTTATGCCTTTAGTTTGGGCGCGGTCTTTGCCAAAAGGCGCCAGCTCATCTTCACCGGGAACATAAGGGCTTTTGCAATCCGGGCAAAGAGTGCGAACTAATCTTTGGGCTAATATACCCTGAAGCGTGGAAGCCGCAAGATAAGGTTTAATTCCCATATCAACTAAACGGGTAATTGCTCCTGCGGCATCATTGGTATGCAAAGTGCTAAAGATTAAGTGTCCGGTCAAAGAGGCCTGAATGGCAATAGCGGCGGCTTCATAATCCCTGATTTCTCCCACCATAATTACATCCGGGGCCTGGCGAAGCATTGAGCGAAGCCCCGCGGCAAAGGTCAGGCCTATTTCCGGCTTAACCTGAACCTGATTTATCCCCGACAGTTGATATTCTACGGGGTCCTCCAGGGTGAGGAGCTTTTTATTCGGCTTGTTAATCTGGGCTAAAGAGGTATAAAGAGTAGTGGTCTTACCGCAGCCGGTAGGGCCGGTAACCAGGATTATCCCGTTAGGTAACTTTATCAAATTTTCATACCTTGCTTTATCTTCAGGTGAAAAACCTAACTTTTCCAAATCCGAAACAAGCCGGCTTCTGTCCAGGATTCTTACTACCACGCTTTCGCCATGAATGGAAGGAACGGTAGAGACCCTCAGGTCAAGCTCTTTGTCATCTGCGTTAAATTTTATCCGTCCGTCCTGAGGCAGGCGCTTCTCGGCGATGTTCATCCCGGCCATAATCTTCACCCGGCTGATAAGTGAGCCCGCCAGCCTGCGCGGCGGGCCGCAAACCTGCTGCAATACCCCGTCAATGCGATATCTAATCCGGAAAACTTCTTCCAGGGGCTCAAGATGCACATCACTGGCCCTGCTTTGATAAGCCTCTTCCAATAATAAACTGACCAATTTAATAATGGGGGCATCTTCTTTACCCGTGATACTCTGGGCCTGGCGCAGGAATTCCGAAGATGCGGTTTTGTCTCTTCTTTTAATTTCGGGCTTTGCTTTTTCTTTTTTCTCTGCGTAGATTTTATTGAAACAGGAATCGAATTCACCCGTCTCAAGATAAACTATGTCTATGTCTAATTCGGTGTTTAGGAATTTCTTCAGGTTATCCACGGCCAAAAAGTTAAACAGGCTATCGGTGGCCAGGGTCAAGGTATTTTTTTCTAATTTTAGGGGCAGGAGCCTCTGGGATGAGGCAATGTTATAGTTCACTTTATCAATCGCCGCCGGGGAAATTTGTCCGGGGGTAATCTTTAGCGGTGTTATGCCGAATTGCGAGGCAAGAGACCCGGCCACATTCTCATTGGCAATAAAGCCCAGCTCCATTAACACAGCGGATAAACGCCTGCGGCTCTCCTGCTGGAGTTTCAAGGCCTGCTCAATCTGGCCTTCCTTGATGAGCCCCAGGTTCTTTAAGCCCTGGGAAATGATTTTCTGATAGGTAAGCATTTTTATGGTATAGAAAAGTATATAGCGGATACCACTGCGAAAATTGCACATTAACCGCCTGCCTGCCGGCAGGAAGGCAATTTTCTTGGTTATCTAGTTTAGCATAACCTCGGTTTATTGACAAGCAGATTTTACCTTTAGTAATGTCAAGATAATTGGGCACTTTTTATTTTGTCATTGCGAGCCGCCGAAG
>CAZPSS010000066.1:0-6481 GCA_964589565.1 uncultured Planctomycetia bacterium | reverse complement strand
AAAGAGTCGCCGCTTTTCTGGCCAATCAGGTTGAAGAATAACACCATTCTTTGCCTGGATGAGACTGCCCTTCCGGCAAAGCTGTCTTACCTTAAAGCAAAAAGCCTCAAGCAGGCGATAAGTCTTATTAAAAATATGAAAACCCGCGCCTTTGGGCAGGTATTGACGGCTTATTATATTTTTTTGTTGCTACTTGGGAAAAGTAAAAACTTAACACCGGAGAAACAGATTAAAGTTTTAAAAAAAGCGGCCCGGGAAATAAATAAAAGCCGGCCGACCTTTCCTTTTTCCTTTTTTACCCGGATGGTTTTAGGCTGGGCGCAAGAAGCCATGAAAAGAAAAACGGATATTTCCGCCCTTACTGCAAATAGGATAAAGGAATTCCTTGCTTATCTAAGACAGAGACGTCTTGCGCAGGCAGAAAGCCTGAGCCGGCTTCTTAAAGACGGCCAGACTATTCTTACTCATTGCAATGTCAGCGGGTCTTTGGTAATGGCCGCTGAATTCTGCCGCCGGCAAAAAAAGAAAGTCAAATTTTTTGCTACCGAAACCCGGCCTTATCTTCAAGGGTCGCGCCTAACTGCCTGGGAATTAAAACGGGCCGGCTTTAATGTCTCTATTATCCCCGACAGCGCCTGCGCTTTTGTAATGTCGAGTAACCGAATAGATTTGGTTATTGTCGGCGCAGACCAGCTTGCTCAAAATGGTGATATTGCCAATAAAATAGGCACTTATCAGATTGCTCTTTTGGCCAAACACTTTAAGCTGCCTTTTTATGTGCTTAGCCCACCGCCATCCGATGCTAGAACCGGCAAGGATATTAGAATAGAAATAAGGCCCGATACAGAATTGCTGGAGTTCTGCGGAAAGAGGATTGCCCCTCGCGGCGCAAAGGGATATTATCCTGCCTTCGATATTACACCAAATAGCTTAATTAGTAAACATATCACATTGGACGTCATTGCGAGGAGAGAGATTGTTTCGCCCGTCATTGCGAGGAGCCGAAGGCGACGAAGCAATCTCAAAGACGGGCTCGCAATGACGGATAGCGACCATGAGTAAAGAGAAGCAATTAAAAAAAGAAATCATTGAAATTGGCAAGAGGCTCTACGATTTTCGCCTGGTAGCAGCTAAGGGAGGCAACTTAAGCGCGCGCATAGAGGGCGACTTAATCCTGATAACCTCAAGCGGTACCTGTTTGGGAGAATTGCGCGAAGAAGATATCCTGCAAGTTAGTATTTCTAATGAGAAAACACAGAATGTTAAGGGTTTGAGTACAGAGTTTCCTCTGCATAGCTTAATTTATCAAAGTTTTCCCGCCCAAAGGATAATTCACTGCCATCCGCCTTTAATCAATGCCTATTACGCTGTTTACGATGAACTGGAAAGTATAACTTTTGAAAACAAATTGTTTTTAGGCCGCGTGCCTCAGGTTGTTCAGGCCACACCCAGCATAACCGAACCTGAAAAGGTAATAGAGGCCTTAAAAACCAATAATATAGCGGTGATTAAAAATCACGGCATAGTTTGTATTGCGGATAAATTTGCTGATGCCTTCTATCTAATTGAAGAGTTGGAAGACGCAGTAAAGATGGCCGGCTTTGCCCGCCTTTTTGCCAGGGAAAGGAAAGTATATCCCCCCTTGTTTTCTTCGAAAACAAAGCAGGGGGGACGGCGAAAATCGCTTGCCTGTGCCCGTAAGGGTAAAAGTTATCGCCGCAAGACGATTTTCTTGTTTGAGCAGGAGCTTAAGGAGGCTCTGCAAAGCACAGGAAAAATCTATCCTATGTTTTCCCGGGAACATATATTGACTATTGTAGATTTGGTTAATCGGGATGAAAAATTTTTAACGAAGGCAAAGGAATTGAATCTAACCGCTCAGGTAGCTATTAAGCTGGATAGAGAAAAAGATAAGGTCCATAAATTTGTTTTCCAAGAGGGGAAGATTGTTAAGGTGGAATACAACGACGATGCTTCTTTTGTTATCTCCGGGCCGGCTGGTGTTTGGGAGTTAATCTTTACAGGCGCGCTCGATCCTTTTGTGGCTACTACCCAGGGGAAGTTAAAACTAAAAGGCGATTTAGGCAGGCTTTCCCGCTGGTATGTGCCTTTTTCCCGGATGTTTTCCTTATTTAAAGAGGTGCGCATAAAATGACTAAAGGAGAAGTTATCAATCCCGCCACAGGCGAGGTTATAGCCGAAATTCCCCGGGCAGATAAAGAAGATATAAAAACAGCTATTCAATCTGCGCGGCAGGCTTTTGATGAAGGGCCCTGGCATGGAATTGCTTTAGCTGAGCGCAAAAGCTTTCTCTTGAAGATTGCCCGGGGAATTATGGATAAGGCGCAACAGTTAGCTCAACTTGAGACCGAAAATAGCGGCAAACCCATCAAAGAATCAACCTTTATGGATATTCCTTCTTCCGCCAAGACCTTTGAATATTTTGCCAATAATTTAGAGCGTTATCTGGAAAGCAAAAAGATTGAGCTGGATTGCGGGGCACAAAGCCATCTTTGCTATGAACCCAGGGGAGTGATAGCCCTGATTGTTCCCTGGAATTATCCGCTTTTAATAGCTTCCTGGAAAATGGCGCAGGCCTTAGCAGCGGGAAACACGGTAATTCTCAAACCATCGAGCTTGACTCCCTTAACCGCAATAAAATTAGCCGAGATTATAAATGAATCCGGCTTGCCCAAGGGTGTGGCAAATTTCATCAATGGATCGGGCGCGGAAATCGGCCCCGCTTTGTGTTCCGACCCCAGAATAGATATGATTTCCTTTACCGGCAGCGCCTCTGCAGGCAAAGAGGTTATGCGTTTTGCTGCGCGGGGCACAAAGAAAACGATTATGGAATTAGGCGGAAAATCTGCCAGCATTATTTTGGCAGATTGTGATTTAGAAGCGGCAGTTTCCGGCAGTCTTACCTCGATATTCCTTAACCAGGGCCAGATGTGCACAGCGATGTCCCGGATATTAGTGGATAAAAAGATATCCGCGCAATTTACCAAACAGTTTGTGGAAAAGGCAAAAAGGATAAAATTGGGCAATGGTTTAGATTTCGAGACCCAGATGGGGCCTTTGATTTCCGGGCAGCAGCGCCAAAAGGTTATTTCTTATGTAGAGAAAGGCAAGAATGAAGGCGCAAGGCTCCTCTGCGGAGGAAAGATTCCCGATGAAGCAAAATTAAAAAAGGGATTTTTCTTTGAACCAACGGTCTTTGCGCAAGTGAAGCCTGAGATGAGCATCTTTCAGGAAGAAATATTTGGGCCGGTAGCCTGCATCAGCGAATTCTCGCAGGAAGAAGAAGCCCTCAGGCTCGCCAACAACAGCGCTTTTGGCTTAGCCTGCTGCATCTGGAGCAGCGATATAGGAAGGGCAAAGAAATTAAGCGCAAAGATTAATGCCGGAACAATATGGATTAATACTTACGGTATGTTTTATAACGAAGCCCCCTATGGCGGTTTCAAACTTAGTGGCTTTGGTAAAGAATTGGGCCAAGAGGGCTTTTTGGAATATACCCGTCTTAAACACATCAATTATGATGCTTCCGGCGAGAAACCCTTAGTCAGCCAATGGTACGCGTTTTGAAATGATAGGGATAGATATAGTAGAAATAGAGCGGGTTAAAAGTATATACCAAAAACACGGTTTATTATTTTTAGAGAAGATATTAGACGGTGAAGAGATTAAGGAGTTATCTGCAAAGAAAAACGCTTATTTTTTCAGAAACTTAAGCTGCTATATTGCCTCTAAAGAGGCGATATTTAAGGCCTGTTCTAAAGACGAGCTTGACTGGAAAGAGATTTCTATCCGAAATATTTCAAAAACCCCGCTAATTTACATAAAAAAACCGGGTTTTAAAAAGGATATAAAGCTGGGATTTGCCGTAAGCAGAGATATCGTGCTGTCTCAAGCTTTGATTGCCTGAATGGACATTGCCAAAAGGTTCCAAGCAGTGGTGAAAAGTTTCCCCCAAAAACCATTTATTATCTTTAAAGACCGAATAATAAGCTATGAAGAATCAGCCAAAATGGTTAATAAGCTGGGGGCTTTACTTTTAAAACAGGGGATAGGCAAAAATGATAAGGCAGCAGTTTACCTGCCGAATTCTCCTGAATATATCATTAGCTATTTGGCTGTCTTTAGCGCAGGCGCGGCCTGCGTTCCTTTAGATCTAAGGCTTACCAATGAGGAACTCATCGGTGTTTTAAATCACGCTGAGGCCTCTGTATTAATTACTATGCCGCTGGAAGACCCTGCTGAAACTAAGCTCAGAGAACAGGTCCCAAGCTTAAAGAATATAATTAAATCCTTTACAGAAGAATCCGGCCAATGCCCGGACATCGAAATCGATGAGGACAGTTTAGCCATTCTTTATTATACATCAGGCACAACCGGCGCGCCTAAAGCAGTAATGGCAGATTACCGCAGTCTCGGCAATGCCCCTGAGACAATAGAGTTTGCCGGTGTTGAACTTGGGGATGTATCGATATGCGCATTACCTCTTTCGCATTTAGGCGGGTTTGTTTATCTTCAGATTGCTTTGGAATTTACTATGACCATTGTGCTGATGGAGCGCCTAATACCTTTAGAATTCCTGAAAAATATAGAGAAATATAAAGTAACATGGTTTCATCTTGTCCCGGCAATGTTTAACGCAATCCTGCATTTAAAAGAATTTGAGAAATACAATCTAAGCACAGTCAAAGGGGTTTGTATTTTTGGCGCGCCCAGTCATCCCAATTTAATCCAACGTTTTGGTAAATACTGCCCCAATGCTGCGCTTTGGCATGGATGGGGAATGTCAGAGACAGCCGCGCCAAACACAATCACTGATCCCGCTCATATCGGCAGTATAGGCAAACCACCGCCCTGGTTTGAAGTAAAAATCGTGGATAATAAAGATAAAGAGCTGCCCGCGGGCAAAGTAGGCGAAATTGTCTGCCGTGGCTGGCCGGTAATGAAGGGATATTACAAAGAACCGCAAATGACAAAAGAGATTATGCGCAGCGGCTGGCTGCACACAGGAGACCTGGGAAGTATAGATAAAGAGGGTTATCTTTATATCAAGGGAAGAATTAAGGATATGATTATTGTTGGCGGCTTGAATGTTTATTCTCCGGAAGTAGAGCATGTTATAGCCGAAAACGATAAGGTAAAAGAGGCGGCAGTTGTCGGTGTGCCGGATAAATTGCGCGGCGAAGCAGTTAAGGCCGTTATAGTTCTAAAAGAAGGGCAAGAGGCAACAGGCAAGGATATCAAGGCCTTCTGCCGCCAAAAGCTCATTCATTATAAAGTCCCTCAAATAGTCGAATTTAGAGAGTCCTTACCCAAAACACGCAGTGGAAAAGTCCAGAAAGAGTTGCTCAAATAAGAAATTCTTAGCCCAAGCTTACGCCGTAAAGAATACCCTGGTTTTAAAGAGGATGTTGACCACCGCAAATTACTCTTGACAAAAAGTAGGGAATATGGTATATTTTAAGTAGAAATAACAAAAGTAAGGAGGCGACGAAAATGCATCTTTCTACGGTTACCTCAAAAGGCCAAACTACTATCCCTAAAGAGGTCAGGAAATTCCTGCATCTAAAGCCCCAGGATACAATTGTCTATATCCCTGATGGCAAGAGGGTCTTTTTGACACCTATTTCGGGAACCATTATGGACCTCAAGGGAATTGTTAAACGCTCTGCCAAGAAACCGATAGACTTCATTAAGTTACGAGGAGAGGTAAAAGAGAAAATAGGCAAAAAAGCAATGGATGAGATGAAATGACTTTTTTAGATACAAACATCATCTTGCGTTATTTAACCTGGGATGATGCGAAAAAGGCCAGAAAATGCGAGGCGCTCTTCAAAAGGGCTACCGAAGGCAAGGAGACTCTTTACACTACTACCTTGGTCATTGTGGAAGTAATCTGGACTTTGGAGAAGGCTTATAAATTACCAAAGAGTGAAATAGCGGCACATGTTCAAAAAATATTGAATACTCCTAATATTGAACTTGATGAGAAGGATATCTTGCTTGCTGCCGTTGGTCTCTATGAGCTCAAAAAGATCGACTTCATTGATGCCTATAACGCCATTTCTATGGAGACCAAGAATATTGATTCCCTTTATTCTTACGATACCCACTTTGATTTAATCCCTCCGTTAAAGAGATTAGAGCCGTGAGAAAATACGCTGGTCTTAAAAAAATGTTGCCGTAGCGTTTTTTTGGAACGGGAGAGGGGCCTGCCCCGTTCCAAATTACCAGTTAAAAGGATGTATTATAATTTGGAACGGGGCGTGGCTCAGCTTGGATAGAGCGCTTGCTTCGGGAGCAAGAGGTCCGCGGTTCAAATCCGCGCGCCCCGACCAATTAAAATCCTGTAAAAAATCATCTTAGCCCGTAATTACCCAGGATTCATTTTGGTGAAAAAATGGGCACAGGGTTTAACGGATACTGGAAAGTTTCAGAATATATCAATTTTGGAAAATGGTAT
>CAZPSS010000065.1:0-6519 GCA_964589565.1 uncultured Planctomycetia bacterium | reverse complement strand
ATTCTTGTTATCAATAAAATTGACCGCAAAAATTCTCGACCGGATGAAGTGGCTGACATGACGTTTGATCTTTTCTGCGAACTAAATGCATCTAACGAACAGCTTGATTTTCCTATTGTGTATGCTTCGGCAAAATGCGGATATGCAGTACTTGACATCGATGACCCCAAAGAGTCTATAAAGCCCCTTTTAGAAACGATTTTACGTAGAGTATTGCCGCCGGTCGCTAATCCTGATTTGCCTTTTCAGATGTTAGTAACAATGCTTGACTATGATTCATATGTCGGCCGCATTGCCATTGGCCGTATTTTTCATGGTTTTATCAAGGCGGGGGATCCTGTGGCTCTGGTAAAACGAGATGGCACTATTTCTAAAAGCAAGGTAACCAAGATTATGAAGTATCTTGGTCTGACCCGCATCGAAGTCCAGGAAGCTATAGCGGGAGATATTGTATCAATCGCCGGTATTGAGGATGTAGAAGTTGGAACAACGCTGGCCTGCATTGATGAACCCCAGGGATTACCGGCAATCAAGATCGATGAACCTACCATGTCTATGAATTTATCCCACAACACCAGTCCCCTTTCCGGTAAAGACGGGGGAAGATTTTTGACATCGCGGCATATACGCCAGAGACTGGAACATGAGGCTATGATTAATGTTGGGATAAAGGTTGAAGAAGTTGAGGGAGGCGAGAGATTTAAAGTTTCCGGAAGAGGGGAACTACATCTTGAAATCCTGATCGAAACCATGCGTCGTGAAGGATATGAAATGGAAGTCTCCCGCCCGCAGGTTATTTTAAAGAAAATGGGCCCCCAGATACTTGAACCGGTTGAAGAAGTAGTCATTGAGGTAGATAGCGTTTATCAAGGCGCTGTTATGCAGGCGCTGGGAGCCCGGAAGGCAGAAATCAAAGGTCTAAAGATAACATCATCCGGCGCTAATCGTATGGAATTTGTTATTGCAACCAGAGCATTAATCGGGTTTAGGAGTGAATTTTTAATGATTACTCGTGGGAATGGCATTATGTATCAAAACTTTCTTGAGTATCAGACTTATAAAGGAGATATGCCTAAACGGCAAAATGGTGTTCTGGTTTCGCATGGAGCCGGCCTGGCAGTTGCCTATGCCCTTGATCATTTACAAGCACGAGGAGAGATCTTTGTAAAACCCGGAGATAAGCTATATGAGGGCATGATTATAGGTATAAACAATAAAGGTGCAGATCTTGCTGTAAATGCCATGAAGGGAAAGCAATTAACGAATATACGTGCTGCCGGAAGCGATGATGCCATCCAACTTACACCTCCCCGACAAATGACTATTGAATTTGCCCTTACATTTATTGAAGACGATGAATTGGTCGAGGTCACTCCTATTAATATACGACTCAGGAAATTACATTTAAAAGAGATAGATCGTAGGCGGGTAGATCGTAAGCGTGCCGGCCGTAACCAGAAAACATAAAGAGGGGCGCGTCCTCCTAACGATCGGTTACGAACGGTTACTAAGCGGTTACTATCGGTTACCAACGGTTGCGGGTCGCAAGCTACAGGCTTCAGGCTTCAAGCTGCAAGACAGTTTGACAGTGGGAAAGTGAGCCCCGAAGGACAATCTTACGGGGCAGGGAAAATGATTTTGGCCCCATTAGAACTACCCCGATACCATAGAATGGCACAGGTAAATCGAGGACGGTCGTCCAGGGACGACCTACTTCTAACGGGGCAGGGGAAAATAAAAAGAAAGGAGTAGCAAGGAAAAGAGCAGGCGGTAGACCTGGCAAGAAGTAATTCGGGTAACCTGTAACTGAAAAAGCAAAGAAGAGATTATAAAAAATTATGGATATGACTCGTCTCGAAGAGATTCTTAAGAAAGAACCAAATTATCGCTTAAGACAAGCAAAGCAAGCCCTTTTCCGGGATTTGATTGAGGATTGGTCTTTGGCATCGGTCCTGCCCAAAATCTTGAGGGAGGAATTAAATGAGAAATGCCCCATTAAGATTAATGCCCAAGCCTTTATTTCCGAGGATCAAAGCACCGCTAAGGTGCTGGTTACCTTAAAAGATGGTTTGAAAATTGAATCGGTTTTAATGCGCCATAAAGATGGAAGAAACACGGTCTGCATTTCCTCTCAGGTTGGGTGTCCTCTGGGTTGCCTTTTTTGCGCTACCGGGAAAATGGAGTTCAAGAGAAATCTCGAGGTCTTTGAAATTGTTGAACAGGTTTTGTTCTTTGCCCGCTATTTAAAGAAAATAAGGGGAAGGGTCACTAATATTGTCTTTACTGGTATGGGGGAGCCCTTTTTGAATTATGAAAATGTTCTTTCCGCAATCAGGGTTTTAAATAATAAAGAGGATTTTAACTTAGGGGCGAGACGTTTTTCTATTTCTACCGTGGGAATTGTGGAAGGAATTGAAAAATTAACTAAAGAGAATTTAGAGGTGAATTTAGCCATTTCCCTCCATGCGCCTGATAATAAATTGCGCTCAAAGATTATGCCTGTCAATAAAAAATATCCCATTGGAAAAATTTTGAGAGCGGTTGATGACTATATTGAAAAAACCCGGCGGAGAGTGATGTTTGAATATATAATGATAAAAGATTTAAACGATTCTGCCGAATGCGCCAGAAAATTAGCCGGATTAATAAAAAGGCCTCTTTATTTTGTAAATTTAATTTCCTATAATCCAACCGGCATTTTTGAGCCATCACCCTTTGAAAAAATTAAAGAATTTAAAGAAATTTTAAAAAGAGAAGGCGTTCCGGTCACTCAGCGATATCGTTTTGGCCGAAGCATTAAAGCTGCCTGTGGTCAGTTAGCAGGAAAGGGGTAGGAAAACAAAAGGGGCAGGCATAGTTCGGGGAAAGCGAGGCCCCCAGGGGGCCAGTTATGAGTTAGATGGTTGGATAGTTGGATGGTTTACTGGTTTGATAACGGAAGGGGACGATGATGGCCAGTGCCCGGAAAGAGGATAAGCGCCTAATCGACTTAGAAGATCTGGAAAAAAGAGAAAGTCAAAAGAAACGGGAGAGGAGAAGAAGAGAAGCAAGGAGGGAAAAGACGAGACTGAAAGAAATCGTAGATGGGAGCGATAGGTAAGTTGGCCCGGGGGGCGCGAGGATAAAGAAGGTCGGATAAAGAGGGTCGTGTCTTGACCCCACACCATTGCTTACAGCGAAATGCGGGGTAAACTTGTGACAATAAAGGGGTGCAATTCCCCCCGGCCTCGCCAAGCGAAGCGGGGCGGGCAATTTCTAATATCTAATTTCCAATAAAAGCCTTAAACCTTTTGAAGCTGACCCCGCAAAGCCCTTCGGGCCACAGGGCTTCCGCTATGCTCCAGAGAACCTGTAAGTTGCTACGCTCTAACAGGTCCCGATAGAATCGCACGTAAGGAAAAGTACAGATTGGGGGTTAGTTTTGTACGTTTATGATATTGCTGTGGTTGGTGCCGGTGCCTCCGGCATTATGGCTGCCATACACGCCAGCCGCCGTAAAAAAAATGTAGTTTTAATCGAAAGAAATAGTTCTCTGGGTAAAAAGATTCTACTTACCGGTAACGGCCGGTGTAATGTTACCAATACCGCATCTCTGGATACATTTATAGAGAAGTTTGGAAAGAATGGCAAATTTTTGAGGTCAGCGTTTTCCGCATTCTCTAACCGTGACTTGATAGATTTTTTTGAAACCAGGGGCCTGGTATTAAAAATAGAAGGGCCGGGTTGCGTTTTTCCAGCCACAGACAAGGCCGGTTCCGTCTTAGAAGTTTTGAAGAGATGTCTTTTAGAAAATAAAGTCGAGATTTTATATGGTAGGCGCCTTTTAAATGTAAAAAGAAAAAGCGATTTTTTTCAGCTGGAGTTAACGGGCCAGAACAGAATTTATACCAGAAAGCTAATATTGGCTACAGGCGGGGCTTCCTATAAGGCAACCGGCTCATCAGGCGATGGTTTTCGTATTGCCCAAAAGTTAGGACATACCATTGTGCCTTTAAAACCGGCGCTTGTCCCTTTGAGGACAAAAGAGGCCTGGGTAAAGCAGTTGCAAGGTCTTTCGTTAAAAAACATACGCTTTGTTTTAAAATACGCCGGCAAAAAGATAATCTCTAATGTGGGAGAACTTATTTTTACCCATTTCGGAGTGTCCGGCCCTCTGGTTTTGGATTTAAGTGGCAGCATAGTCTCTCTTCTTAAAGAGCATAAGCAGATCCAGCTTCTTATAGACCTTAAGCCTGGATTAAAACCGGAACAGCTTGAAAATAGGCTATTAAACGAGTTTCGGGCCAGGGGAAATACTAAAATAAAGAATGCTATGAAAAACTTATTGCCGCGCAAACTAATCCCTGTTTTTATACACCTGTCAGACTTAGATGCAGAAAAAAGGACAAATCAGATTAGCCGCGAAGAAAGGTGCTTAATTATAAATTTATTGAAAACTTTTCCTTTAACGGTTACCGGTTCTTTGTCTATAGAGGAAGCGATGGTTACCAATGGCGGGGTTTCGACAAAACAAATCAATTCTGGAATGATGGAGTCCAGGATTATGCCCGGCCTATATTTCGCCGGCGAAATTATCGATGGTTGCGCTGCAAGCGGCGGATACAATTTACAACAGGCTTTTTCCACGGGTTTTTTAGCCGGGGAGAAGGCAGCATATGCGTAGTAAAAGGAGTCGGGTCAACCTTATGATCGGTTACTAACAGTTACTAAACGGCCCTTCATTTCATTCAGGATCGCCCAGTCCCGAGTGAAAACGAGGGGCGGTTACTATCGGTTACGAACGGTTACGTTGAAAAAATCAAATATCAAAAGAGATAGCTGGGATAGTAGGTTCAAGATGTATGAAGTAAAGGAACATTTAAAAGGAAAGGTAATACTGGTAACTGTCTCGTTGCGCCAGGACAGGGTCAGGGGCTGGGGTGCAGATGATTCTGCTAAGGAACTCAGGGATCTTGCGCTAACCAGCGGCGTTAATATCGTTGATGAAATAATATGTAAAAGGGATGAGTTAACGCCAAATTATCTAATCGGCAAAGGCAAGGCCGAAGAGATACAGGAGCTTATCCAGGCCCACCACGAGGAAATAGATGCGGCTCTGTTTAGCGAAAATCTATCGAGCACACAGCAGAAACATCTCGAGGATATCTTAAGTATAAAAACGATAGACCGCACACAGCTTATCCTTGATGTCTTTGCCCAAAGGGCACATTCTAATGAGGGCAAGTTACAGGTTGAGCTGGCCCAGCTTGAGTATCTATTCCCGCGGCTGGCAGGCAAAGGTATTATGCTCTCTCGTCTTGGCGGCGGTATCGGGACCAGGGGCCCGGGCGAGCAGAAACTGGAGGTAGACCGCCGGCGCATAAGGGAAAGGATCGCAAAGATAAAGGATGAGATCGAAAGTGTTAGGTTCAGAAGAGGGCAGCTTCGAAAAAAGAGAATAGAACACTCGGTTGCCACAATAGCGATTATCGGATATACCAATGCCGGAAAATCTACACTACTGAACAGCCTGACCGATGCCAAGGTAAGTGTGGATGATAAGTTATTCAGCACGCTCGACCCAACCTCGCGGCAATATATTCTGCCCAATAACCAGAAGGTACTTTTTGTAGATACGGTCGGTTTTATACGTAATCTGCCCCATAATCTAATTGAGGCGTTTAAGGCGACTCTTGAGGAGGTGCAGGAGGCGGATTTACTCTTGCATGTATTGGATATAAACAACCCTAAGGCCAATGAACAGCTTGATGCGGTATATGAGGTATTAAAGGAATTAGGCGCTCTAAAAAAACCGATGGTCACCACCCTTAATAAGATTGATTTAATAAATAATACGCACGTTATTGAACGTTTCCGAAATAAGTTGACCGCAGCTGTTGCTATATCTGCCCTTAAGGGAACAGGCTTTGACGGGCTTATCAATATTATTACTGACAAGCTTAATGCACTTGTCCGGACAGTGGATATATTTATACCGCATAGCAAGATGTCTCTGGTAGGCAGAATTTACGAAGAAGGCCGGGTTATCGAAAGAAAAGATACTGCCCAGGGTGTGCACCTTAAGGCCATAATCCCGGCCAAGATGAAATTTAAGCTTTAACTACAAGCTGCAGGCTGCAGGTCACAAGCTACAGGCTTCAGGCTTCAAACTGCAAGACAGTTTGACAGTGGGAAAGTGAGCCCCGAAGGACAAGCTTACGGGGCAGGCAGGCGAGCAGAATATCTATCGAGCAATTAAGCAATCGAGCTATCAATAACAAGGATCAAGGAGCTAGGATCCAGCATCTGTGATCTGTGCTAATCTGTAAAAAATCTGTGATAATCTGTGTGTAAAAGGAGGTGAGAAATTTGAAAGGAACAATAAAGAAGGTTGTTCAGCAGCGAGGTTTCGGTTTCATCACCGTAGAAAATGGAAAGGACGTTTTCTTCCATCGCTCCAGCGCAGCAGATTTTGATTCTTTGGAAGAGGGCGACAGCGTGGAGTTTGACGTAGAGGACAGTCCTAAAGGCGAACGAGCA
>CAZPSS010000064.1:0-6615 GCA_964589565.1 uncultured Planctomycetia bacterium | reverse complement strand
TGCTTCACCCCCGAGAGTCCATTTGATACCCAAATTCTCATCTTTGTCCAAAGTCGTCTCGATGAGTTTGGCCTCAATCATTACCTGGGCAGTCTTTTTATCCAATTTTTCGACAACTTTACTGATTTTATATAAATTAGAGGGAACATCGGTAACGACGAGTTGATTTGTCCTTTCGTCAAACTTCACCTTTCCTCTATCGCTAAGTATTTCTCTGATAGCCTCAGAAACCTGTTCGGCCTTGGCATAATTTAAGACGAATATCTGGGTAGATAGTTCTTCTTTGCCCAAATTTTCCACCGTGGTAACTCTGATAATATCTTCGTCCCGCTCATAAACAAAGCCGCTGTTTTTCAAAATAACATTCAGGGCCCGCTCCCAGGGCACATCCGCCAATCTTATGGTTACTACCCCTGAGACATCCTTGCCGGAAACTATATTAATTCCGCTTTTATAAGAAATAATTTTTAATACGTCGCGGATATCGGCATCTTTAAAGTCTACAGTAATGTTGCCTGCCTCCGTTTTTGAAGGCAGGGGCATAGCTTGCGCAGGGCTCTCCGATTCCTCTTGAGCCTGAGATACGCTATGATTCAGCGCAATATGAAAAGAAAGAAACAGAATTCCCGCCAAAAGGCCGCATACCGGCCACAACTTTATCCATTTCATCTTCATCTTATCACTCCTCCTCTAATGAACACGCAACTTACGTCACTCCGTTCCGTAAGTTGTGGCCTCGTTTGACAGCTTCAATATAAACTCCCGGCCGTCTTTGGAAATGGTCACACTATCTTTAGTTATATTTTTTACCGTAAATCCATAGATAGATTCTCCGGCTCTTACTATCTGGTCGTTAATAAGGCAGGAACTCCTCCCTTGCGGGTCCCATAAAATGCCGGATAGATTCAGCTCATCGGAAGAATAAATTACATCTGCTTCTAATAAATACCGGCCGTCTTCGTCTACAAGAGGACGGAAGGGGTCTCTTTTCCCTTTATCTTCATAGATAAATGCTTCCTCGGCTTGTCCAAAAGCGGAATTAAATGTTAAGAGTAAAAATATTAATAGCCAGATAAAACTTTTCATCTCTCCATCGCATAGGTTACCACAATAAGTTGCACATTGTGAATGTCGGCCCTGCGGAGACTGGCTGCCATTTTAATGTCGTTTATCTTCATAAATCTATCCGCGCTTTCCAGCTTGTTTAAAAAACGGCCAAGCTGATGATATCCGCATTCAGCCTTTAACAAGATAGGTACTCTATAATGCAATGGAGGCGTAGCAGTTCTATCCTGCTCAATGGGTTTAATCTCCGTGAGCCTGACATCCATCTCCTTCGCTGCATCAGACAGATATCCTAATACAGTATGTATCTCTTTTGCGCCGGGCAGTTTTTTTTCATAATAATCCAGCTTTTTATGTAAACGCGAGATTCTTGCATTAAATGAATCGATATTTGCCCACTCTTTTTCTGTATTTACAATCTTTGTCTTTAAGCGCGAGGCCTCAGGCAGCAGACGAAGAGTCTCTTTTATTTTTGGGCCCAAAAATAAACTTAAGTAAACCACTATAATTAAAACAGGGATTAAGGCATTTATCATTAGAGATTTATTTAGAGACTTATTTGCCAGCAGTTTTTTAAAGCTTTGCATCCCGGGTTCCTTTTTATCCTATTTAACCAGGCCCAAGACTTTTTCTTGTTTAAACCGGCAGGTCAGGATAAAATCCATCACCGCTGTCTGGTTTATTAACCTTTTTTCAATCGGGCCCAATTCGATTTCCGCAAAATCAGAAGAAAACAAAGGGTCGTCTTTCAAATTTTGCATAAATCTGCCGATAAGTGCGGGCTCGTCTTTTGTCCTGGAGGCGCAGCTGCCCTGAATTATTAAATACTTTAAAGGTTGGCCTTTGGCCTGCGCTTTTTTCGTTTCCACGGAAAGTTCATTTAACCATATCCCGCTTACCATCAGCTCGCTCAATTGATTCAATTTTTTTGACCAGAGTATCCTGTTTTTTATCACCTGCTCAAACAAAGGAATCCTGGCGTTAATTTCGCTCAGTTGCTTCTTCAATCCGTCGAGACGTTCTCTTTTAGGAGCCAGCTCCTGCCAGGTTCCCTTGAGGCCCTTAAGCCTTTTTGCGCTCATAGCGGTTAAGGAAATAAGAAACAGATGAAATAAAACCAGACACCCTAAAACAGCAAGGATTATCTCCTTTTTAGGAATCTGAGTTAAGTAGGCCTTCTTTTTTGTCCGGAATTCTTGAGGTAAGAGGTCAATCTCAATCATTTTGTGGTTTATTTGTAGATAGAAGTTTGTTTCCAAAAACAATTGCTATGACTATAACAAGGCAAACTACGGCAATTACAATTTTCTTATTCAGGCTGGAGGGCGCCTTTTTCGCAAGACTAACTGAAGGAGCAACCTGTTTTTCCTCAGCAGTAGTTACTCCCTCGAATTTCAATATTTCTTCTTCCGTTTCTACTTGTCTTTTTTTCAGCTCAATTCTGCTTCTTTCTCTTTCTGAGCTAATTAACTTTTCGGCTTCTTCTATACTGATATCATCCCTATAAAGACCAAAGACATCAGGGGCTCTGCATAAGAAGAAACACGCGCCCATAACAGAAATAAGCAAGACCCCTCTTAGCATCTTCATCTTAATTCTCCTTCCAACTCATTGTTTGAGGTAAGGCTAACTCGCTGGGCAAATGAAAATCATCGCCTTTACTTTTCGCCCGAATGTCATAATTCATTCTAATACTACCACTATAGATAATGGCTTCATCGCGGGCGACCAGAGTCCCATTCATAGTAAAAGCCCCTACTCTACCGGCAAAGGCATGATTGGTATAAGTAACTGCGTCAATCCGGCGAATCTGATTAGAAGGAGCGCCGTTAGTGTTGATAAAGTCGTCTGACAAAGATGACTCGTAGTATTTTCTGTTTGTAGCCTCGCCTGAGCCATCATCCTTAACTCCTCCGTCGTTACTTGTATAATCTCCATCGAATCTGTATCCATTAAGAGGGTTGCCGTCGGAATCGTAACCAATGACTGCATCCGTGGCGTCGGTATCATAGGCCTGGGTAAAAGGTGGTTTGAGGTAGTTCTTTACCGTCTTCCAATCAGTCCGGGTATAGTCCCCGATAACTATATTGCCTTTAGTAGCCAGACCTAAAAAATCCCTTGTATTGTTAACTGCATCGGTTGCAGTGGGGTCGGTATCAGGTTTTGGCCAGGCAGGCGGATTCTGATAAGTAATATCGCCAATAATATGAGTATTTCTGCCGCTATAGATTATGCCTTGGCCCTGCACTACCCCTCTAATTATTACATCTCCTTCAATGACTACAGGTCCGTTAATATTTATCGGATTTGCGGCCGTACCAATTAAGACAACAGAATCATCATCCGGGGTTGCGCCAATACCGTCAGGACCAACCTCAGCAGCATCATCGCCATAGACGGCATTAACTAACGCTACTCCGCCCTGACTAATGGTTCCTCCCTCGCTCACAGCCAAATTCTTGTAGGTCTGAAGATCGCCGAGGTAAGGCATTTCCAATACCTCTTGATTGGGAAAACGCGCACTTGTTCCATCATAACCATCAGGATAATCAAAATCGTCCAGAATACCATTGCCATTTGTGTCCTCACCCGGATCAAGAATCCCGTTTCCATTTGCATCTTCAGGATTAGCAGTAGGATCAGTAGGCCGAGCCTCAGTATCGGCCTGATTGCGGTACTGGTTGATAGTAACATTCCTGCTGTTGCCTGTAATATCCCCATCAGCCCATAAATCAGGATTACGAGAGGCGTAGATGTCCCCGTTCACTTCAGGATTACCGCCAAAGGAAAAATTACCGTTTGCGCGGATATCCCCATTGGCTGTAATACCTCCTCCCCAGAACCAACCCAGGTTATTGACAAAGTAGGGATGGTTAAAAACTTCTGATGACTCGAGACGGTAACGGATCACAGATGTAATAGTCCTGGTTGTATTATTTACATCCCCGGTTGAGACTAAGGTAACATCCGCCTGTCCTCCTGAGGGAGTCATAATTACATTTCCTATTACTACAGAATATGTTCCTGCTACTGGAGATAAAGAGGCATTTTGCGGAGCTGCATAAGGTGTATAAGGAGCAAAAGGAGGGGGCACATTAACAAGGTTATTAAACCAGTTGAAGTCAGAATCAGAACAGTTACCCAAAGGACAACGATCGTTGCGCAATCCATTGTATAACTCTCTCGCTACTCTATCTATCCCTGCCTCCGCCAAATAAAAGGCCTGAAGGGAATCCCTCTCTCTTTCCGCAATCCTCTTCTCACTAACACTGCGGACCATGAAGGCGCTGCCTAAAATTGTAAGCACCACAACAACAAGATAACAGGCGATGAGCATTATACCCTTTTTATCTCTTAAAAACATCTTTTCTCCCTTTATTGATACATTTCTCATTAATTCCTCAAGTTCCTCAAGGTAACCTGTGAGTTCAGAGTTGATTGCATCGTCCGCCCCGGGACAGCATCTTTTTGGGCGCTAACTTCAATGCTAATAACTATGGGGTTACCAGCCGGGCTGCCAACAAACATTAAGGCATTCGGGGGCGGGCTGTCGCTGCGGATATTGTTTGCCAATATCACATCCGCTCCAACTTGAACTCCGATAGGATAGCCGTTGAGAACCCTCCTTAAGAGTTGCCGGTTATTTAACCCTCCTAAGAGGTACTGAATGGACCGGCCTAAGTTGCCCCCTGCCCCCCATTCAATATTGCCATTAACATCTAAGACATCGTCATCTACAGTAGTATCAATAATATCTTCATCTATGGGAACCTGAAAAGTGATACTACCTCCACCTACAGGAATGCTTATATGGGTAGAACCAGATTCTCGCAACTCCCTCACCATCCGATCCATTGCTCTTCTCGTTTCTTGCTGCAGCTCAACCTGAGTGCTGCCTGTATGCCAGGACTGTCTTCCTGTAGATAAAACCCCAAATGTTGCGGCCATAATAATTGAAAAAATAAATATAACGACCATCAATTCGACTAAAGTAAATCCTCTCACTGTTCCTTCTCTGTTATCAAAGTTACCAATTGAGCAGGGGAATCTAAGCTTCCATTTGTTGGGTTGACATCTTCTCCTGCATCTAAGTTTCCGTTTAGATTTATATCTTCCCCAATTATCCTGTTGCGCCCCTGCCGCCAGCAGATAACCACACGGGTATCTATTAAGTTGTTGTTACTGCCAGCAACATAAGTTGCATCAACCCGGCCAATGCCATCTAAGCCGCTCACATTAAATGGCCCGTTATAATTGGCAATAATAGTCCCAAAATCTGCATTGCGAATCTGTTCCAACCTCTCTTGAGCTCCATTTATAGCAATGGTGAGATTTCTGGCCGTCTCATTCAACCCAAAACAATTGGTAAAAACCCCTAAGAGCCCCAGCAAAGCAACAACTAAAACTGCTGCGGCAATCATAACCTCCAGGAGGGTAAATCCGCCTCTTTTCAATTTACTTCACCCCTCTTAAGGCCAGGCCGCAGGCCAGGGCCAACATAGAGGATGTCTCTTTTAATGCACCTGTATCAATTTGAGTAGAATCGATGGGCAAATTTTGCAGAGGATTCCACAGATTAACGTCTCTTTCCAACTGACTGCTAAAAAAACTGATTAACTCTGAGACCCTGGCTCCTTCGCCGCTAAGATAGATTACAGAAACCCGTTTTTCGAATTCACTCTCATAATAATCGATAGAAACCCGAATCTCGCGAATTAGATTTGTTAAAAGCGGCCTCATCGTTTCGAAAAGCCCTTTTTGCTCGCCGGCCGCCTGTTGCCGTAAAGACAGGACATCTTCCAACAGAGAGATATCGCGGGTAAAAAACGGTGCCTGTCCCTGCAAGATATCTATATTCACCAAATCGAACGCCAAATTAACCAGGCCAAACACATCGCCTTCTTTTGTCTTCGGGCCGTTGAACTGAAAACAGTTTATTAAAGAAAAGGAATTTACATCGATAAGATTGGGCTTGAGCCCGGCTTGTTGAATAAGCTCGACGAATTCCGTTATCGTCTGTTTTTTAGCGGCTACCAGAAAGACCTTCATTCTATCGGGAGGACTTGAGTCTAAAGGTTCAAGGATATGGTAGTCGAAGATTACCTCCTCCATTTTAAAAGGGATATATTGCTGGGCTTCGTATTTCAGGGCCTGCCCGACCTCTTCCCTGCTCATCTTAGGTAAATCGATGTATCTTACGATAACCGACTCACCCGTCACCCCGATATTTACAGGCAAAGCGGTAATCCCTTTTTCCTGGGCGAGCTTTTTTAACTGCCTCAATTTTTCTTCTTTGCCCTGCCCGGGGTCCAGGCCGACACTGGCAAAATCAAGGAGTTTAAAGCCCTGGGGCTCGCCGGCCAATTCTACCATATTAATATGACAATGGCCGACATCTAATCCTACGGAGATTTTCTCTTTCACCATTGAAGCGCTTCCCTTTAAATTTACTTATCTTTACTTATTTTAAGATATACCATAAAACAATTACTTTGTCAACAGTTTTTTTTGTTATTTTTATTTGGAAGGCAGGTGGAAGGAAAAGATAGG
>CAZPSS010000063.1:0-6648 GCA_964589565.1 uncultured Planctomycetia bacterium | reverse complement strand
CAGGGCAGGTAGCCAAAAAGATTTTTCATATCCCCAAAGTAATCACCAGGATTAATGATATCCAATATATGCGTGTTTATAAAGAGCTGGGAATCGATATAGTTAATAGCGCCACGCTGTTAGCCTCAGCGATTAAAAATAAGATTGTGGAAAGCAGATTTAGCAGCTTTTTTCTGGAAGACAGCCGGCTGGATACGATGGAAATAGAGGCTAACGATAAAATTGCTGGCAAAAGAGTCGAAGAGCTGAATCTCCCCGGAGAATTAATGATAGCGGCCATCGTAAAAAAGAAAGTGGAGCCTTTTATCCCCCGTCCAAAAGATAAGATTGAACGGGATGACCTTTTGATTGCGGTAGTAAAGACAGAGAATTTAGCTAAGATTAAGAAGCTTTTGGGATTGAAATAGGAGAAGAACAAGCGAGGTAAAAGGAAATGTACATAGTCATAGTCGGTGGAGGAAAAGTGGGTTTCTATCTGGCCAAGAAGCTTTGCCAGGGGCACCACACGATTAGTTTGCTGGAAAAAGATACAGCGACTTGCGAAGAGATCGCCAAGGACTTAAACACCGTTTTGGTTATTAACGGAGACGGCTGTAACGTCCGTTATCTGGAAGATGCCGGCATAAACCGCGCTGATGTGGTAGCTGCGGTGACCGGAAGCGATGAAGTTAATTTAATGGTTTGTCAGTTAGCTAAACAATCCTCTAAGGTTAAGCGCACAGTTGCCAGGGTAAATGACCCCAAAAATACCCACACCTTTAATAAGATTGGCGTGGATGTAGCTGTAGATTCCACCTCTATTATTGCCAAAATCATCGAAGAAGAGGTTTCCCTGGAAGACCTGGTTACCTTAATGACTTTTAAGCGCGGCAAGCTTGCTTTAGTGCGGCTGGATTTGACTAACGAGTCGCCTTGCGTAAATAAACAGGTTATGGAGATAAAACTTCCGCGCGCTTCGGTGTTAGTTTCAATTATCAGAGGGGAAGATATGATTATCCCCCGCGGAGAAACTGTATTGCAAGCCAAGGATGACATCATCGCCTTAACTGCTATTGAAAACGAGCAGGAACTATTGGGCGCTTTGATTGGTAAGGTTGCGCAGGCATAAATGAGAAGCACAAGATTTATAAAAATCTGGAGAGCATTTTTAGGTATTGCCACGGAGATTACAATGGCCGTTTCTATTATGGCAGTGGCCTGGGGCCTGTCCTATCTATTTAGCATAAATCGCTAAAATTGCTAAACTGCTAAATTGCTAGACAAAAAACAAATTAACAATCTAACAATATTCTTTGTATAAATATGATATTGCGCCCTCAACTTCAAGACATCAAGATTATCGGGCAATACAGCGGCAGGATAATTTCAGGTTTAGGGTTTTTAATGTTAATTCCGGCTGCTACTGCTCTTATGTTCCGCGAAAAAGCGCCGCTTTTAGACTTTGTGCTCAGCGCCTCTTTCTGCCTAATTGCAGGTTACACCCTGATGATTTTCTGTTTTACCCGCAAAGAATTAAGATGGAAACACGGGATGGTCATAGTATCTTTATCGTGGCTATTGGCGATGTTCTTTGGAGCGCTGCCTCTTTTTTTAAGCAGGCATTGGGGATGTTACTTGGACGCCTGTTTTGATGCAATGAGCGGGTTTGCCACTACGGGTTTGAGTTTAGTGCAGGATTTAGACCATCTCCCCCACGCCCATAATATGTGGCGCCATTTGATGATGTATATCGGCGGCCAGGGGATAATGATTATTGCCCTTACCTTTCTCATCCGGGGGGCGGGAAGCGCCTTGCCCATTTATGTGGGCGAAGCCAGGGAAGAGAAGATTTTGCCCAATGTAGTGCAAACTGCCCGCTTTATCTGGACGGTAAGCCTGGTCTACCTTTTGATGGGGACCCTGGCCTTATCTTTTAGCGCATTTTCTTGCGGCATTCCGGCATCCAGGTCTTTCTTGCATGGGCTATGGGTGGCTATGGCCGCCTGGGATACCGGGGGTTTTGCCCCTCAGTCGCAGAACATCCTTTATTATCACAATTTTATTTTTGAGCTGATTACTATTTCGCTTATGTTTTTGGGCAGCCTTAATTTTAGCCTGCATTACGCTCTTTGGGCGGGAAAGCGAAAAGAAATCTTTCGCAATATCGAAACTGTCGGTTTTTTTATTTCTGTAATGTTGTTATTTGGCTTGACTGCATTTGGTTTGACGGCGGCCGGCATTTATCCGGGAACTGCCGGTTTATTTCGCAGAGGGTTCTATCAGGTAATTTCTGCCCATACCGGCACGGGTTATATGACTATATATCCCCATCAATTTGCGCAGCATTGGCCTGTCCTGCCTTTGTTGGGCGTTACAATATGCATGGCTATAGGAGCAGGCGCCTGCTCTACCGCCGGAGGAATTAAGATACTGAGAGTAGGAATGATTTTTCGGGCGCTGCTGCAGGATATAAAAAGGACAATGCTTCCGCGAAGCGCTGTAGTAATAGATAAAATGCACCATATTAAGGATGTGCTGTTAGGAGAGGGCGTTATCAGGCAGGCGGCCTTGATTACGCTCGCTTATATCTTTTTGTATTTGCTGGGAACATTGGCAGGTATATCTTTGGGTTATCCTTTAAAATTGGCTCTGTTTGAATCGGTTTCCGCCGGGGCAAACGTAGGGCTTTCCTGCGGAATCACCACTCCGTCAATGCCTGCAGCCTTGAAGCTCACTTATATATTCCAGATGTGGGCAGGCAGGCTTGAGTTTGTGTCGGTATTCGCTCTTTTGGGCACAATTTTCGCTTTGGTGAGGGGACGATGAAATTAGCGTATAGCGTAGAGCGTATAGCGAATAGGAAAAACTGTCATTGCGAGCCCCGAAGGGGCGAAGCAATCTCAAGATGGGATTGCTTCGTCGCTGCGCTCCTCGCAATGACGTGTTTTGTCTTGATGTTTTTGCTTAATGCCTATGCTGCCCCGATTGTTTCCGCCCAGCAGCTTCTGGAAAATCCGGAAGAATACGACGGAAAAACAGTGGTCTATAAAGGAGAAGTAATTGGCGACGTGATGCTTCGCGGACAGTTTGCCTGGATAAACCTGCGGGATGAAAGCTTATGCCTTGGAGTGTTTTGCCCTAAGGAGTTAGCCGGCGAGATTGAGTATAAAGGGGCTTACGGGTTTAGGGGAGATACAATTTCTGTCCAGGGCACTTTTCACCGCTTCTGTCCTCAACACGGAGGCGATACGGATATCCATGCGCAAAAGTTAACCGTAGTCCAAAAAGGCGAAGCGATTTCTTATCCTTTGGAGCCTCGTAAGCTTAAGGCGGGTATAATCTTATCAGCAATAGCTTTTGCCCTGGCAATCCTGCACCTAATTGTAAGGAAATTCAGATAGTGGAAAAAATTCCCCAGAAGATTAAAAGTATGCGCAAAAAAATGGAGAAGATGGAGCGAGAAGCCCTTCTTCAGCTGGAAAAGGCCAATACCGAGGAGGAAGTGCAAAATATAAGGAGCAGCTATCTGGGAAGAAGCGGGTTGCTTACCCAACAACTTAAAGCTATTGCGCAACTTGCGCTAAAATACAGGCCGCAGGCCGGAAGGTTGGCCAATACCTTAAAAAGTAGATTAGAAGAGAGCGCGCGTGATAGGGCCTGTTTATTGCGCAAGGAAAAAGAGGAAAGCCGGCTCAAGATAGATATCACTATGCCCGGGATTCTTAAGGAATTGGGCAGCATCCATCCCGTCAGCCAGACTATGGAGAAAATCAGCCGCATATTTATGAATTTAGGCTTTAAAGTAGTAGATGGGCCGGAGGTGGAAACAGATTATTATAATTTTACCGCTTTAAATATTCCCGAAGGCCATCCTTCCCGCGAGACCTTTCACACATTTTATTTAGACAGCGGTGAACTCCTGCGCAGCCAGACTTCTCCCGTGCAGGTAAGGGTAATGGAGAAAGAAAAACCTCCTTTAAGGATTATTGCCCCCGGCAAGGTGTTCCGTCCCGACGCTACCGACGCAAGCCACTCCTTTATGTTTCACCAGGTAGAGGGCTTGGCTGTGGATAAGAGTATTAGCTTTGCCGACTTAAAAGGGACGCTTTCTATATTTGTGCGCGAGATGTTCGGCGGGGAAACCCGTATGCGCTTTCGCCCGCATTTTTTTCCCTTCACCGAACCCAGCGCCGAAATAGACATTGCCTGTATTATTTGCGGCGGCAGCGGCTGCAGGGTTTGTTCGTTTAAAGGATGGCTGGAGATATTGGGCGCAGGTATGGTTGACCCGAATGTATTTGGGGCGGTCAAATATGACCCGGAACTTTGGCGCGGTTTTGCCTTTGGCATGGGTGTGGAAAGAATTGCAATGTTAAAATATGGTATCACCGATATTCGCTTGTTTTATGAGAACGATGTGAGGTTTCTTAGGCAATTCTAAGTACAATTACAGTTAAAAAGTTTCAAAAGTTATAAAAGTTATAAAAGTTAGAAAGACTAAAAAATGTCTAAAAAATATCAAGAAACCTTTAACTTTTTCAACTTTTCAACTTTCAACTTTTAAAACTTAAAGAAGCCTTTACTATCAGGAGAGAACGATGCGCGTGTCCTTCGACTGGCTTAAAGACTACGTAGATATTCGGATTTCGCCGCAAGCTTTGGCGGAAAAATTGACGATGGCTGGATTAGAGGTTACTTCTCTAACCAAGCTCGACCAGGACACAATCCTGGAAATCGAGGTTACGCCTAACCGCCCGGATTGTTTGAGCATTGTGGGAATTGCCCGGGAAACAGCCGCAATCACGGGCAAGAAACTAAATCTTCCCAGGATAACTACTTTTCGCGGGCAAGGCCTTAGCGTGCCTGTTCAAATTAAAGCTAAATTGCAATGCCCGCGCTATCTTGGCCGCGTAATCAAGAATGTAAAAGTCGGCCCTTCGCCTGACTGGTTAGTTCGGCGCCTGGAGGCAATGGGCATTCGCGCGGTAAATAACATTGTTGATATCACCAACTTCTGCCTTTTGGAATTTGGCCAACCTCTGCACGCCTTTGCTTTAGATAAACTCCAGGGCCCAAGGATAATTGTGAGAGTTGCCTCGGAAGAAGAGCAAATAGTTACAATCGATGGGGTGAGAAGGAATTTAGATTCCACTATGTTGGTAGTCGCCGATAAATTCAATCCTCAGGCCATAGCCGGGATTATGGGCGCAAAGATTAGCGAGGTGAGCCTTGAGACTACGGACATTTTGCTGGAAAGCGCCTATTTCGAGCCTTTAAGTATTCACAATACTTCCCGGAAGCTGGGGCTTGCCTCACAGTCTTCCTATCGCTTTGAAAGAGGCGTGGACGCGGGAGGCGTACTCTTGAGTTCCTTGCGCGCCACAGAATTAATAAAGAAATTGGCCGGCGCCGATGGGAGAAAATCCAGGGCAGTAGTTGTTGCAGGTCTTATTGATAAAGGCAAAAAGGTGAGTCCTCTGAATAGGGTTCGCCTGCGTTATGCAAAGGTGCTTCAGGTGTTAGGAGCGGAAATTTCGCCAGTCCAGATTAGAGAGAGCTTGCGCAGACTCCAGTTCTCAATTACCCGCCAATCTAAAGAGGGCCTTGCGGCAGGCGTTCCTTCCTTTCGCAGCGATGTTACGCGGGAAGCAGATTTAATCGAAGAACTGAGCCGTCTTTACGGCTATGACAAGATTTCCTTGAACTTTTCTCAGTTGACGCCAAATTTATCTTCCGCCGGCAGATTAGCGTTAGCTTCCGAAGAAACGTATAATATTGTCCGCCGGATCCTCGCTTCCCTCGGGCTTAATGAAATTATGACCTACAGCCTGATTAATCGCCAGTCCTTGAGAAAATTAGAAGGACCCTGCGATAATATAAGGGCGGTCAAGAATCCTTTAAGTTGCGACCAGGAGATTTTGCGCCCTACCCTGCTTGCGGGGATGTTAAACACCTTACTGGCCAATATTAATCGCGGAAACAGGAATCTACAACTCTTTGAATTGAGCCGGATTTACTTTAAGATAGACGCGGCTTCTACAAAAGAGTCCACCAATTTATGCATTGCTATAGCCGGCAAAAAAAGCGACAATTGGCTGCGCAAGTCAGAGGAATTTTGTTTTTTCGACCTCAAAGGTATAGCAGGAATTTTGCTGGATAAACTGGGAGTAGAGAATTTTTGTTTCACCCAAGAGCAGCAGCCCGGCTATATCTTGGGCCGCTGCGCCGCGCTAACATGCGGGGAAAATAGCTTTGGCTTTTTGGGGGAGTTAAAGAGAGAAATTTTAGAAAGGTTTGATATTTCCTGTCCGGTTTACGCCTGCGAACTGCAGTTAGATAAACTTCTAAGCTATGTTCACCGGGAGCGCAAATTTGTGCCGCTGGCAAGGTTTCCTTCGGTAGAGAGGGACATATCCTTGATTGCGCCGCAGGAAATCCGCTCAGAACAGGTTATTTCATTAATTAACAAAATGGGCAGGGATCTAATAGCGAAAATTACACTTTTTGACCAATATTCCGGAGAGCAAATCCCTCCGGGCTTTCGGGGCCTGGCCTATTCTATTGAATATCGCAGCTTCGATCGGACTTTAACTGCGGAAGAAGTAAATAAGCTTCATAGTCAGGTCCGTCAGGCCGTAAGTAAAGAACTCAAGGTGCAGGTTAGATGAT
>CAZPSS010000062.1:4712-6731 GCA_964589565.1 uncultured Planctomycetia bacterium | reverse complement strand
ATAGCCGTTAAGGAGTTGATTACGCACAGGTTTGGATTGGCTAAAATTCAGGAGGGTTTCCGGCTCGTTGCGCAGGCGCAAGATTCTCTAAAGGTGATTGTTGAGCCGCAGAAATAGAAAATTAACCAGGAGGTAAATATGGATTGGGGAATGGAAAATCGGATAGCGAAATTAATCAAACCCGAGAGCGGGCGGGCGGTGTGGCTGGCCATAGACCACGGGTATTTTCTTGGGGCGGTGAGTAAATTGGAAAAGCCCGGAGAGACTGTTAAGCCTCTCCTCGCCTTTGCCGATGCAATAATGCTTACCAGGGGCGTCTTGCGCAATTGTATAGATGCCAAAAATTCTCCGGCGGTTATCTTGCGGGTTTCCGGGGGCAACAGCATCATAGGAGAGGATTTATCAAAGGAGGCAATTACCACTTCCATAAAGGAGGCAGTCCGGCTTAATGCCGCCGCTTGTGCCTTTTCTATCTATGTAGGGGCCAAGTATGAGCACCAGACTCTGTTAGGTTTAGCCAATCTTATTAACGAGGCCCAGGAATACGGAATCCCGGTATTGGCGGTTACTGCCGTGGGCAAGGAATTAGCCAAGCGCGATGCCCGCTATCTTTCTTTATCCTGCCGCATTGCCGCAGAACTCGGCGCCCAGCTCATTAAAACATACTATTGCGAGAACTTTGAGAAGGTGGTAAATAGTTCGCCTGTGCCCCTGGTTATTGCCGGCGGCCCCAAATTAAGGACAGAGCGGGACGCTTTACAACTTGCGTACGACGCTGTGCAACAGGGCGCGGTAGGCGTGGATATGGGCAGAAATATCTGGCAGTCGGATAATTCTCTGGCGATAATCCAGGCGGTTCGCCACATTGTTCACGAGAATGCTTCTGTCAGCCAGGCGCAGGAGTTATTCGACAGTCTCAAAAACTAAGCGAGGAGGAAAGAATTATGCTACCTTTACCTTTAATATTGGCAATAGTAATGGCGGGCATGGTTGTGCTGGTTATATTTTTTATTTTCCAGCATTTAGGCGAGCAGAAAGAAGATTCGAGCAGGCATAAGTTGGAAACGGATAACTTGAAAGATGAGATTACAGCAAAAGAAGGGAAGATTAAAGAAGTCAGTGCGATAAAGGACAAGCTTCAGCAGGAGTCCCGCGCGTCTAAAGCAGAAGCCGAGAATTTTAAAAAAGAACTTGCCGCTAAAGATAAGCTCTATCAGGACCTGAAGGCCAAAAACGACCAATTGGAGAAACAAATCGCGGAAAAGAAAAATCTGGCAGCCCAATTAGAGCAGCAGAAAAAGCAGGTTATGGAACAGGTAATCAAATATAAGAAGCTGGAGAAAGACCTGCACGCCAAACAGGATGAAGCGGCCGCAATTGATAAAGAAAATCAAAAGCTTAAACAGGGCAAAGGGCTTCTGGAAAAAGAGCTTGAACGGGTTAAAGAAGAGCTTGAGCGGGAAAGGCAAGGCAAAGTTGAGGAAAAGGAGGCGCCAAAAGAAGAGGCAAAACCTGAAGAGTCAGAGGGCCAAAGAGTCATAGAGCCAGAGGAAGAGCAAAAGCCTGAAGCGCCGGAGCCGGAAGAAGAAGCAAAGCCCGAGGAAGAGCCTAAGCCCGAAGAGCCTGGACCTGAAAAGTCAGAGAGTCAAAGAGTCATAGAGTCAGAGAAAGAACAAGAACCTCCGAAGCCCGAAGAAGCCGAAGAGAAGCCCCAAAAAGGCTCACCTTTTGAGCGGTTTTTAAAACCGAAGATTAATGAGGAACCGCCGGAAGGAGAGAATAAAACAGAAGAGCCCAGATAGTTAAAAAATGAGCTCTTCAGCAGCCGCATAATCAACTCCCAAAGAGCTCAATTAGAAAACTAGCCTTTACCTCTTTAAAAAATTCCTACCAATTAAATAACCTCTTAAAGAAATCCCTAAGGCGCTCAAGGAAAGACGGCGGTTTCGGTTTCGTTGGTTCTGCTTCTCTTTCTTCTTCTCTTTCTTCTTCTATCTCTTCTTCTTGTTGTTCTCTCTC
>CAZPSS010000062.1:0-4612 GCA_964589565.1 uncultured Planctomycetia bacterium | reverse complement strand
TTTCTATCTCTTCTTCTTGTTGTTCTATCTCTTCTTGTTGTTCTCTCTCTTCTCTTTCTTCTTCTTCTTCTCTCTCTTCTCTTTCTTCTTCTCTTTCTTCTTCTATCTCTTCTTCTTGTTGTTCTCTCTCTTCTCTCCACTCCTCACGCAGGCTTTCTATCTCTTCTTCTTGTTGTTCTATCTCTTCTTGTTGTTCTCTCTCTTCTCTCCACTCCTCAAACTGCCCTTTTGCTTCGGACGGTACCTTTGCCGGTGGCGTTGGTTTCATAATGGATGGCGTTGCCGGTTCCCCTGGTTCCTTTAATAGGCCCCAGGCTGTTATATCTTTTTTTAGCTTTCCCTCTGCAGTGATATAGTTGGAGACCGCATACCGGCCTATTTTATGGCGATAGACCCGGGCTCCGCCTTTACTATCGCTTTCGTAGATTAAAGAAACATCCTTATTTACCTTCAAGAAAGAAGCGGACTTGCCAGCCAAGGCAGAGTTGATGGTATAGGAGACTCCATGGGGTGGAGGTGTCTTATCGCGGGGGCAGGTAATAGTCGTAACATCTTTTCCATAGTATTCAGCCAAATCGTAGGCCTCGGCTACTTTAACGAGCGCCCAGTTTCTTACAAAAGAAAAGCTGGACTTTTTATTTTCCTCTCTTAGTTTAGCTATGGCCCTATCTTTATATTGTAGCCAGGGCTGGCTTAGAGAGGCTGGTACGGCATTGTTGTCGTAGATGTACATTTTAACGGCTGTATAAATCAGCTTTTCTCTGGTCTCGCAAAGGAGTTGATTGGCCTTTTCTGCGGCACGCTGGTAGGTAGCAACGGCCACAGCGCCCAGGATAGAAATAATGACGCATACTATTATTATTTCCGTTAATGCAAAACTCCTTTTTTTAGCCATTTTTCCCTTCTTTTTAGCCATTTCTCTCTCCCCCTTTGTCTTTTTTGACATTTAGGACCTCTACTTCATTCTTACCATATTTCCGAGAGGAAGTCAAGCCCTTTTTGCTTTGACAACGGCCCGGTTATATGTTAGACTACGAATATAAGTCCAAAATTTAAAGAAGGTTAGGGGGGAGTCGATGATTAAATTCTGGCGCGACCAAAATACCTTGAGGATGTTATTAATCGGTATTCTAATATTGATAACTTACTCATTTATCTTAGTGCCGTTGGGGATCTTTGATATTCCCAGATTAAAGGCCCGGGATATCGCTACCCGCTTAAGGCACGCCCTTTTACCCCTGCCAAAAAATATCAAGGATATGGTAATCATAGAAATAGACGATGAATCTTTAAGGAAAATAGGGAAGAAATGGCCCTGGGAGAGGAGAGTCTTTGCCGGGCTGCTTAAGGAATTAAACAATTATCAACCGCGGCTTATAGCTTTTGATTTAATCTTTGCCGGTGTAAGCAATGCCGCTGATGATACGCTCCTGGCCCGGGCAATTCAGGATTCCCCGGATGTGCTTCTGGCCTCTTTTTTCGATGAAAAGGGAGAACACATTCTTCCGGATGAGCTATTTTTAGAAGCGGGCGCGGAATCAGGTTTTATCAATAAGCCCCAGGATAAGGATTTTAGGGTGCGCAGCGCCTGGGCTATTCTTTTTTCTCCTCAATATGAAGTGAAAGACTATTCCCTGGAGATAAAGACCGCTGCCCGATATTTGGGCATCCGCCGGGATAAAATCAGCTTTGACGGCCGCCACATAATGGCTAAGGACGTTAGGATTCCGGTAAGAAGAGACGGCACAACGGCCATTAACTACAGCGCAAATTTTAATGATTTTACGGCGGTGCCTATCTGGAAGATACTTCAGGGAGAAGCCTCTCCTGAGACCTTCCGCAATAAGATAGTATTAGTGGGCACTGTAACTGAAGCCGCGCACGATGTTTATTTAACCCCTTTGGGTTTAATGCCCGGGGTGGGGATATGCGCCAATAACATCCTGATGTTAATCAGCGGCAATTTCTTAAAAGAAATACCCGGAGCAATTTCCTTTATAATTCTTGCCTGCTTTGTTTTACTGCTCGCCTTGTTTAGTTATTCCTTGCCGTTTTTTAGAAGTATGCTCTTCGGTGTTCTTTTAATGGCCGGCTTTTTAGTTTTATATTTAGCGTTATTCTTCCATAATTACAACGTAGATTACTTTGGACTGGTTCTTTTGGGCGTATGTATATTTATAGCCGCGGGCATATTTAAATATTTAAGCCTCTCTTTGGCCAGCGCCTATTTAAGGAAATTAGTTATTACCGATATCTCCAGCGGCTTGTATATATACCGTTACTTCAGATTCAAATTGCAAGCCGAGGCAGCCGAAGCCATTAAGTCCAACTCTAATATATCCTTAGTGATTATCGGTATTGATAATTTCCGAAAGATAAGCGAGGACTACGGAGTCGAACAGATAAACCTGGTCTTGCGGACTTTTGGCCAGATGCTCAAGGACAGTTCTCCTCAGAGCTCTTTATTAGCCAGATATGGAGAGGATAGACTTTCTCTCCTTCTTAAGCGCGCTCATAATGAGGTGCTTTCTCTGGCCGTAAAGTTAAAAGAGGAGATTGAAGAGCTTGAATTTTCCGGACCGGCTAAACAGTTAAAAGTAACCTTTTCTATAGGAGTGGCTTCTTATCCTCAGGCCCGGATAAGCTCTTCCCGTGGCCTGATTAGATGTGCGGAAGCTGCCTTAAGCAGGGCCCATAACCGAAATGAAGTTTGTATATTCGACCCTCAATTGGATAAAGTCCATCTGGGGATACATGAAAAGGAACCTGCTAAAGCCGGCGGTGAGTTTGAGTACATAGCTTCAGATTATTTAGAAGAGATGTACAGGGAATTGAACACTACTTTGAAAGAATTGAGGCAGTCGCATAAAGATATGCAGACTGCCTTTTTCGAATTTATACGCTCCCTGATTAAGGCCCTGGAGGCCAAAGATACCTATACCGCAGGCCATTCGGATAGGGTCTGCAAATATTCTTTGATGCTGGCTAAAGGCCTGGGGATGTCCGGGGAGGAGCTGGAACTTGTTTCTCAGGCTGCCTTGTTGCACGATATCGGAAAGATAGGTATGCCCGAAGATATCTTGCGCAAAGAGAACAGGTTATCGAAGGAGGAATTTGAGATTGTCAAACAGCATCCCGCAGCCGGGGCGAGAATTCTGGAGCCCATCGAATTCTTCCAAAAATATATTCCCTTGATGCTCCATCATCACGAAAGATATGACGGTACAGGCTACCCCCATGGTTTAACCGGAGATTTTATCCCTGCCGGAGCCCATATAATTGCTATTGCGGATGCCTTTGATGCTATGACTACGGGCCGCACTTATACAAAACCCAAGAGTGCGGATGAGGCCATTGCAGAATTAAAAAGGAGCTCGGGGGCCCAATTTAAGCTTCTATATGTGGAAAAATTTATCCAGGCCTTAAGAGGTTGAGCCTCCATAAAAAGAGGCTCAACCTCAAACCTCATTTTAAGCGCAGCTGCTTCTCGGCGTCAACGATATCGCGGTTGAAAACGGCGAGGAGCCCGTTGATTTTTTCTTTAAGCGCAGATGATGTAACAGGCGCCTGCCGGATTTCGCGCAAAATCTGCACCGCCATACGGAAATAGCGCACCAGCTCACCTTCGTCCGCATCCGAATATTGCCCCAGTTTAGAAAACTCTGTCCCTCTAAGCCATGCCTCTGTAACCTGCGCAAGATGCCAGAAACACTCTTTGGATTTAGGCCAGATGCGGAACCTCTGTTCAAGGCTGTGAATATTTTTGGTGATTTGGTCGGTTGCCTCTTTTATAGGGCGGACATTGCGGGTAATTTTGGGGGCCTGGTCTTTTCTGCGGGGCTCATACACCAGGGCGGTAGCCAAAATAGCCAGTTCTGTGGCGCTTAGCTCTTCCAGTATATTTTCTTCATAAATTTCCGCCAGGGGAAGTTCATAGCCGTAAAGCGAAGCGGCAAATTTCCCCTTTTGGGTCAATCTTTCATTGCGAATATAATTTAATTCTTTGAGTAAATTCACCTTGGCCCGCAGTTTGGCCTCGGCCCCTTTTCTCCGCCGCGGTTTTTCCTGGAAATAATGCAGGGAAAGAGGATAAAGGGCGTAGAGTTTTTCCTGATGCCGGCCATAAAGATGCAAGAGAGTCGCGTAGGAGTAATTAAATTTGCTGGTGACCATTTCCGGCTTTCCGTAAAGGATGCGCTGTACCTCTTCAAACTCAATCCTGCGGGGATTGATGCGGCAGAAGATATAGCCTTCTTTATCCATGCCCCGGCGCCCGGCGCGGCCGGCCATCTGATAAAAATCGCGCGTTTTTAAATTCTGGTGATAGCGGCCGTAGAATTTACGCAATTCATCAAAGACCACAGTGCGCGCGGGCATATTAATCCCCAGAGCAAAGGTCTCCGTAGTAAAGATTAGCTTGATCAGCCTTGAAGTAAACAGCCGCTCGATTACCTCTTTTAACGTCGGCAGCATTCCCGCGTGATGAAAGGCGATGCCGCGCTTAATTAGAGGCAGGAGCCTCTGGGCGCTCTTTTCGTGCCCCAAATCAAAGCGCCGGCAGAGCGTTTCGTAGAGAAGGCTAACCTCATTTTGCTCTTCATTAGTTAAAAAA
>CAZPSS010000061.1:0-6748 GCA_964589565.1 uncultured Planctomycetia bacterium | reverse complement strand
CTGGGAGATAGAGAAGGCTGTTCAGTGCAGTTTTCAGGAGAATGAAGTTGGCTGCTCTTTGGAGGATATTAGCCTTAAAGGGGCGAAGATTCTTTTGGAGGCTTGGCCGGCTATGGAGACGGAATTAGGCAAGAGCTGTAACCTGACTATAACGATTGCCGATGAACTGGAGCCGATAAATATTGACTGTACTCTTACCTGGCAGAAAAAAGTGGATAAAGATACAGAATTGGGGCTTTGTTTTACACGGATAAAGGATAGAGATAAAGAGAGAATCTTTAATTATGTATTTGAGCATTTCCCCCAACAGGTAGTTAAGCAATGGTGGTCGGGGGTCAATTAAATGAGCACATAACTTATGCGACCAAAGGGAGCGTAAGTTATAAGTGCGAATTTATTGCGAGGTTGCTGAAAGCAACCGAAGCAATCTCAAGAGGAGGGATTGCTTCGGCACTTCGTGCCTCGCAATGACGAGGAGGATGAAAGATGTATAAGAGTGACCGCAGGATGTTTGAACGTTTTGATGTTGACTTCCCCGTCGAGATTAAACAGCCTGCCAGCCAGATGGGTAAGGGCCTTCAATGTTGCGATGTCAGCGCTTCCGGCGTCGGACTTTTGACCGAAAAGAAACTTTTGCCCAGAACAAGAGTGGAATTACTGCTGAGCATTCCCGATGGGCATAGTCCGTTTCGCGGTTTAGCCAGAGTCATCTGGTCAAATCGGGTCCAGGAGACTAAATGGCGCGCAGGAGTGGAGTTTGAAAAGGTAGATTTTATGGGCTTAAGAAGGATTTTTGATGGTAGATGAACGCAGAATTGGCCTGTGATTTTTTGCTATAACCGCTTGACAAACAAGGAGTATTATGCTATTCTAAGTCGATATTTAAGATGTTATTTAACTTTTTAACAAAGCCTCCAACTCATATAGAGCCGGAGGTTCGGAGAGGAGAAGAATTAGGTGAAAAGGTATACTTCCTATCTGTGGTATAGCGTACCATATAGCGGATACCACTGCGAAAATTGCATATTAAGGTTATTGCCGAAGGCAATTTTCTTGTTAATAGTCAGCCTAATAGTGGCAATAACAGGGCTTTCAGGCTGCGCCCCGGCAGCAAAAAAGAAGGCCGATATAGTCATCTGGCACTGGATGACCGATAGAAAAGGCGCCTTTGCCGAATTGGCGAAGCGGTATGCGCAAGAGGCCGGCGTGCAGGCAGAGTTTAAATTATTCGCTCCCTCCGATATATATAGCCAGAAAGTGCGCGCAGCAACTCAAGCCGGCACTTTACCGGATATCTTTGGAATTCTCGGCGAGAAAAGAGATTTTGCTATCTTTGTCAAAGCCGGGCATGTGCTCAATCTCGATAAAGAGATGCGGGCTGACGATCAGGAGTGGGGAAAAAAGTTTTTTCTCAAAGCGCTTATCGTTAATGAATTTGAACGGGGAAACGAATTTGCTGCTCCGCCGGGAATTTACGGAGTGCCCATCGATGTAACCAATATCCAAATGCTTTACAATAAGGATTTATTTAAGAAGGCGGGGCTTGAAGCCCAGAGCCCTCCGCGCACTTTTGAGGAGTTTATCGCCGCGGCAAAAAAATTGAAGGAAGCCGGCATCCAGGGGTTGGTTTCCGGCTGGGCCGAGACCTGGATGATTGACTGTCTGGCTTCCAATTTCGCTTTCAATATTATGGGTGAAAGAAAAGTAATGCGCACCTTTGAAGGCAAGGTTCCCTACACCGACCCGGACTGGATCCGCCTCTTTAGCCTTTTTAAGGAGCTCGCCGACAACGATGTCTTAGCCACGGGTATTGTGGCGATGAACAACAAAGACGCCGAGCAGAATTTTGCCAACCAGCGCGCAGCCTTCGCCTTTAACGGCTCCTGGTGCGTCAATGTTTATCAGGGGATGAACCCTGATTTAAATTATGCGGCGATGCTTGTGCCCCGGGTTTCCGATAGCTATCCTGTGCTCATCTGGGGCGGGGCAGGTTCTTCTTTTATGGTCAATGCCCGCTCTGAAAACAAAGAAAAGGCGGTAGACTTTCTTAAATGGCTCACCGATGATAAACAACAGGCCTATTTGGCGCAAGCCACAAATAACTTACCCGCCAACAAATTTTGCCTGACTGATATTAGCCCCATTCTTTCCCAGTTTGCCGAAGGAATGGAAAATGTTACTCATCCCAATATCTGGCCGGCGCATGAGAGAAGCCCCGTGATTGAAGTCTTTAATATAGGTTTGCAGTCAATAATCCTGGGCACAAAAACGCCCGAAGAAGTAGCCTCTGAGGTGCAGGAAGTCAAAGAAAGAGAACTGGCTAAGGAAAAGTAGAGATTGCTTCGGCTGGCTTCGCCAGCCTCGCAATGACGGAGTGTTCGTCATTGCGAGCGAAGCGAAGCAATCTCAAAAATGATCTTATGAAACTCAAATCTACATTAGAAAATTACCTGTTCATCCTGCCGGCGGTAACCATCTTTGCTATCTTCTATATCTATCCCTTCTATGCCACCTTTAATCTGGGCTTGCGCGCCTGGGACGGGGTCTCGCCGGTAAGCCAGTTCGTGGGTTTAAGAAATTTTAAAGAGATTTTATTTCAAAGCCGCTTCTGGTGGCCGGCGATGTGGCATGCCGGCTACATCACCTTAATCGCCCTTACCTTTCAGAATGCTTTGGCTTTAGCTTTGGCTTTAGCCTGTGACCGGCAGATAAAGCTGGGTAATTTTTATCGCCTGATTTTCTTTATTCCGCCGATATTATCGGAGGTTGTAGTGGGCCTGGTCTGGAAATGGATTTATAACGGCGATTACGGGTTACTTAATCACTGGCTGGCAAATTTAGGATTGGCGCATCTTGCGCGGGCCTGGCTATCCAACCCCCAGACTGCTTTAACCTGCGTGGCCGTTATCCATTCCTGGAAGGGATTTGGCTGGGGTTTTATAATTCTGTTAGCCGGCCTGCAGACTATTCCCCGGCAATTATATGAAGCCGCCAGGGTTGACGGAGCCAACTCCTGGCAGAGGTTTCGCCACGTTACCATCCCTTTAATGATTCCCGTGTTTGTGCTTGTTTCCATTCTGACAATCCTGGGCTCGATGCAGTCATTTGTGCTGGTGTTGACGATGACCGGAGGCAGCCCCGCTTTAGGCACTTCTGTGCCGGTAACCAGGATTTTAAGTTCCATGCGCGCTTCTCTGCGCTTTGGTTATGCCTGCGGCCAGGGGATTATTTTTGGCGCAATTCTTTTGATTCTTTCTTTTATACAGATGCGCATATCCAAAAAAATGAAACAGGCCTGAAAGCACAACAAAGTAGTGTCATTGCGAGGAAGAAGCGAAGCGACTGACGAAGCAATCTAAAAGAGGGATTGCCTCGTCGGCATAAACGTAAACTTGGGCCTTCTCGCAATGACGAGGAAAGATTATTAATGGACAATCACAAAAATAATAATATAAATTACAAAGTCAGAAGATTTAGCAAGGGCGCATTGATTAATCTGCTTTTGGTTCTGGTAACCATCACCTGCCTTTTTCCGCTTCTCTGGATGTTCGGCTCAAGTTTAAAGACCCAGGCTACGGTCTTTTCCGATATGTCGCTTATTCCCAAAACCCTGCACTGGGAAAATTACTATCAGGCCTGGACCCAGGGAAATTTCGGCGTTTATTTTTTGAATAGCATAATTTATACAGTTAGCGTGGTGGTGGGAATAATTTTTGTCTCTTCTCTTGCCGCCTATGCCTTCTCGCGCCTGCAATTCCCCGGGAAAAACTTTTTATTCTATATGTTTTTAGCGGCGATGATGATTCCTCTGCCGGGAAGTTTTGTTCCTTTGTATGTGTTGATGGAAAAGCTGCATTTGAGAAATACCCCGCATGGATACATACTTTGTTTGATTAATGTAGGCCTGTCATTAAGCATTTTTCTTTTAAAGACTTTCTTTGATAAAATGCCCAAAGATTTGGAAGACGCCGCGCGCATCGACGGATGCAGTAAGCTGGGCATCTGGTGGCATGTGGCGCTTCCTCTGGCCAGGCCGGCGCTTGCGGTAATTGTAATCTTCAACTCGCTGAATGTCTGGAATGAATATGTCCTGGCTCTCATTCTGTTCGATGAGGCTAAATTTATGCCTTTACAGGTAGGTTTGTCCACCTTCCACGGCGAGTTTGTTACGCAATACCACCTTCTGATGGCCGGAGTAACTATCACGGTAATTCCAATCTTGTTGATTTATATATTTATGCAGAAGCACATCGTGAAGGGCCTTACCGCCGGAGCGATTGTAGGGTAAAGCAAATGTAGTTGCCCAATTTATTGGGCCGATAAATCGGCAGACTACATAAATGAGGCAAACTTGGCAGCAATGATAAAGAATATTATTCCAATTGTTTGTTTAGCAATTATTTTTCAGGCCAATTTTGCCTTCGGCCAGGAACAGCCGCAGGAGTTTAATCTGGAGTCTGTAGAGCTGCAACAAGATGTTCGTGTCCCGAGCACGAACATCCAGGAGGAGTCCTCGGCTGATTTGACAGTCAAGGCCTGGGAGGCTTTAGGCAAAAATGATTACGAGTCCGTATGGGCCTATACACAAAAGTGTATTGACCTTTATCAGGATGAGGCTCGCCGGCAGCAGAGTTCATTGAGCGCCTTTCCTCCACGGGAGAAACAGTCCGTCTTTAACGCGTTAAATAATGTTGCCACCTGTCATTTTATTCGCGGAGAGGCCCTGATGCGCCAGAATAAATGGCAGGAAGCGCGTCAGACGTTCCGGTTTATTGTGGATAATTTAAATTTCGCCCAATATTGGGACCCGCGGGGATGGTTCTGGAAAGTGGCCGAGAAGGGCCGGGAGAGCATTACAAAAATTGAAAAGCAGCTCGGAAAAGTAGTTGCCGATTCATCGGGAAAAGTAGTTGCCGATTCATCGGCGGAAGCGAAAACTCCGGAGGAAGGAAAACTTAAGCCCCGCAGGTCTAAGTTAGAGCTTTTTGACCCCGGAACCGAAACCGTAGTCGATTACGCTAAATACGGAAGATTTGAAAATGCAGGCGCAAAAGACTACCGTTATGTTGTTACCGACCGGGTGGGTTTAGCCAGAGCCTGCGGGGAAGGAGTTTATCCCAACACCGCATCTGTGCGCAAGGACCCGGGCTTCCTTGCCTTGAAAGGCAGCGACCGGCTCAAGGGCAATCATTGGGATTTTCTTTACACTCCCGATATGCAGGCCAATTTCTATAAATGGAATATGGCTCCCGAGCCCCAGGGAGTAAAGCAATTCTATATCGCTTTTGTTCTTGAACGCGCCGGGCTTCTAAAGCAGGCCGTCAAGGCCTATTATGCCATTGCGGTGCATTTTCCGGATACTTATGGCTGGACCTATTGGCATACCCCTTGGTATATCGGCCCGGTGGCGATTAGCAAAATCAACTACATCTTAAGGCGCCACCCTGAATTAGGCCTTAAGCTGGAAGGGGCAAAGATTAAGATTGAGAATTCTTTTGACAACGATGTGCGCAACGATGCGGCTGTCTGCAATCCCGGACGGTTGGTTAAATGCCCGCCTGGAGAAACTGTTCCCCGGAAAAGCCGGGATTTAAGTAACTTAAAAATTATCAAGCGCATCGGAGGTAAGCATATTCAGCTGGTACAGTTTGAAAACAGGCACTGGCAATTAAGAGTCCAGGGCAAACCTTTTCCGGTGCGTTCGATAACATATTCACCGACAAAGATATGCCAGAGCCCCGATGAAGGCACCCTGGGCAACTGGATGGAAGAGGACTTTAATCAAAACGGGAAAATTGACGGCCCTTATGATGCCTGGGTGGATAAAAACCGCAACAATATTCAGGATGAAAATGAGCCTAATGTGGGCGACTTTCAATTAATGAAGGAGATGGGCATAAATTGTATTCGGGTATATCACCATCCCCAGGAAGCCAAAAAAGAACTGCTGGCCGACTTATATAAGAATTACGGGATTATGGCCATTATGGGCGATTTTCTCGGCGCCTATACTATCGGCAGCGGGGCCACCTGGTATGAGGGCACCGACTACACCAATCCCCAGCACCGGAAGAATATGTTAGCCAGCGTCAGGAAGATGGTTAACGATTTTAAGAATGAGCCCTGGGTTCTGTTTTGGCTGTTGGGCAACGAAAACAATTACGGCGTGGCCAATAATGCCAAGAGTAATCCCCGCGCTTATTATCAATTTGTCAATCAGGCGGCAAAGCTGGTGCACAAGCTCGACCCTGCAAGGCCTGTGGCCTTGTGCAACGGAGATGCGCTTTTCCTGGATATTTTTGCGGAGGAAGCGCCCGAGGTGGATATCTTTGGCGCCAATGCCTATCGGGGAAAAGAAGGTTTTGGCAATTTCTGGCAGGATATTTTAGAGCAGACCGGCAAAGCCGCGCTGATCACTGAATACGGCTGCGGCTCATACCTCGAGGGTGGAAGTGAAGAGGGATGCTCTTCTTGCGCAGAGACTAGCGTAGAACTCGCCCAGGCCGAATATCATCGGGGCAACTGGGAAGACATCGAATATAATATGGCCGGCTCCGGCGCCGGATGCGCCTTAGGCGGAATAATCTTTGAATGGCTGGATGAATGGTGGAAGGCTTACGAGCCCTGTCAGCACGATTGGAAGGGCCAATTCTACGGCCCATTCCCCGACGGGATTATGCACGAGGAGTGGCTGGGTATATGCAGTCAGGGCGATGGCAGCAAGAGCCCCTTTTTACGGGTCCTGCGC
>CAZPSS010000060.1:0-6754 GCA_964589565.1 uncultured Planctomycetia bacterium | reverse complement strand
AGAGGCCGCCGGAATAGAGGAATTTTATTTAAATAATAAGCTAAAGCCTTTGCCCAAAGTTAAACTTTTGGAAAAGCTTGGCGAAGAGGTGCGCAAATGCAGGCAATGCCCTCTTTATGGGACCAGAAGAAATCCTGTTTTTGGTGACGGAAATCCTCAGGCAAAACTTGTATTTGTAGGCGAGGCCCCGGGAAGAGAAGAAGACATACAGGGCCTTCCTTTTGTCGGCCGGGCCGGTGAACTTTTGACTAAGATTATCGAAGCAATGGGGCTTAAACGCAAGGATGTTTATATATCCAATGTCCTCAAATGCCGGCCGCCGCAAAACAGAAACCCCCTGCCTTCAGAGGTAGCCGCCTGTCAGGATTATCTTCGCCAACAATTGGAAATTATCAGCCCCAGGGTTATCTGCTGTCTGGGAAAGTTTTCCTGTCTCCTGCTGTTAAATCAGGATGCGCCTATTTCAAGGTTAAGAGGCCAATTCCAGGATTTTCGCGGGATAAAAGTGATGCCTACCTTTCATCCGGCATATCTTTTGCGTAACCCTGCGGCAAAACGGCTGGTTTGGGAAGATATGCAGAAGATTATGACAGAGTTGCGTAGGACATAGTGTAGTTGCCCAATTTATTGGGCAAGACATCAATTCCGCCGATAAATCGGCAAACTACATTTCGATATGCTTAAATCTAAGTATGCACAAGTCGTGTTAGGTCTACCGGTAGATAGGCCCTTTACGTACAGCATTCCTGAGGATTTTAGAGAATCTGTCAGGATTGGCCAGGGAGTGCAGGTGCCTTTTGGCAAGCGGCTGAAAATAGGATATATAGTAGGCTTTCTTGAGAAGACGCTAATTAAGGGAATTAAACCATTGAAGAGTATTATTGACCGCCAGCCGCTTTTGGATAGGCAGATGCTTAAGCTAACCCGCAGGCTCGCAGACTATTATTGTGCTTCCTGGGGCGAAGTAATTGAAGCGGCTCTTCCCGCTAATGTGCGCAAACTTAACAGAAAGACACCTGACGTGTTTCGTCATTGCGAGCTCCCCCTGCTTTCTTGCGAAAGCAAGAAGGGGGAGCGAAGCAATCTCAAAGAAGGGATTGCTTCGCTCCCCCGCATCAAGTGCGGGGTCGCTCGCAATGACAAGCTACAGACGCCGCATTCTTTAAGCCCTCAACAAAGACGGGTTTTGAATTTAGTTACAAAAAGCATCGAAGGAAGAAAGCATAATGTCTTTCTCCTGCACGGTATTACCGCAAGCGGAAAGACCGAGGTTTATTTACAGGCAATAGATTGTGTTCTTGCCCAGGGAAAGTCGAGTATTGTCCTTGTTCCGGAAATATCGCTCACCCCCCAGACTGTAGAGAGATTTAAATCAAGGTTTGGCGAAAGAATAGCGCTAATGCACAGCCGTCTTAAGACAGGCGAGAGGGCTTATCAGTGGCAGAGGGCTAAATTGGGGCAGGCGCAAATTGTAATCGGCGCGCGTTCTGCCGTATTTGCGCCTGTCAGGAATTTAGGGTTGATAGTAGTAGACGAAGAGCATGAAACAACTTACAAGCAAAAAGATTCTTCTCCCCGCTATCATGCGCGCGATGCGGCAATCCTTCGGGCAAAATTAGCAAAGGCAACAGTCATTTTGGGAAGCGCAACGCCTTCTTTGGAGTCGTTCTATAACGCAAAGGAAGACAAAATAAAGCTCCTTTCTTTGCCGGAAAGAGTGACCAAAAGAAGCCTGCCCGGAGTTAATATAATCGATATGCGCCAGGAAATAACGATGAGAAGGAGGGGGGCAAATATTCTTTCCCGTGCTTTAGAAATCAAGTTACGGCAGGTTTTGGGCAAGGGAGAACAGGCCATTCTTTTCCTGAACAGGCGCGGCTTTTCCACATTTATTAATTGCGCTAAATGCGGCTATGTTGCCAAGTGCAAGCGCTGCAATATCTCGCTTACCTATCACTATGCCACAAAAACCCTTATTTGCCATTATTGCAACTATAGCCTCAAGCCGCCGCAGATTTGCCCGCAATGCAGCTGCGACTATCTTCGCTATTTCGGGCTGGGCACAGAAAAGGTAGAAAGTGAGTTACACCGCCTTTTTCCCCAGGGGCGCATTGCCCGGATGGATACGGATGTTACCGTTAAACCGGATGCGCACAGAGAAATCTTGAGCGATTTTAAAGAAGGCAAAATTGATATCCTGGTCGGCACCCAGATGGTGGCTAAGGGTTTGGACTTTCCGCGGGTAAGCCTGGTGGGAGTAGTTTCGGCAGATACAGCCCTTAATCTGCCCGACTTTCGTTCAGGCGAACGCACCTTTAATCTTTTAACCCAGGTGGGCGGCCGGGCAGGACGTGGGGAAGCGGAAGGGAAAGTAATTATTCAAACTTATGTTCCCGAAAATTATGCAATTGTTGCCAGCAGCAGGCACAATTACGGCCAGTTTTACCGCAGGGAGATAAAAAGCCGAAAGGCCTTGAAACTGCCTCCTTTTACGCATCTTGTAAATTTGACTCTGCGCAGCCGTTGTCAAAAAAAGGCGCAAGAGGCAGCTTCTCAGTTATCCCTGAAGCTTAAGAAGGAGAGGCCGGGCAAAAGCGTCCAGGTATTAGGGCCTGCTCCGGCAGCGATTTCAAAAATGCGGGGAAATTTCCGCTGGAGTATTTTGCTTAAGGGAAAAAACCCACAGAAGCTGGTTAAATTTGTGAGGCGGACTCTCAAGGATTTTAAAAGATATAAAGGAATGCCTTTGGCTGTGGATGTTGACCCTATTTGACATCGCAGAACTGGTGCAGAACTTTACGCTGAACTATGTTGAATTCCGCATGGTTCAGCGTAAAGTTCCGCGTTGCTTCCGCGATTTTAACGGCCGAAACTCTCTTTTATTGCGCCGAGAGCATCCAGGTTTTTAATCCCTGCTTCTGCTTCGTGGTCGTGGGGGAGAACCTTAAGAATGGTTTTATAACATTCGCAGGCCGATGAATAATTGTCTGTTTGCGAATAAAGCTGGCCCAGGTTTTTAAGCGCGGTAATGTTCTTTGGGTCGATTAACCTTATTTCTTCAAAAACCTTCAGGGCCGAAGCCGTATCTCTTTCTTTTAATAAGTCATGCCCTAGGCGGGTTAAAACATAAGTGTTGTTAGGCTGGCTTCTTAAGATTTTTTCGTATTCGCCAATGGCGGCTGCCGGCTGGTTCTTTATATCGAGAAAAATGGCTTTTAAAAGAAAGGGGAGGCTTTTAATTCTATTGAACAATAAAACCGGTGCGGCCGGAGGGTTTTCCTGAAATTTACCCTGCTCGGATAGCCGCAAATAATGACGGGCATCAGCGAAATCTTTTTTCAGGTTTAGCGCTTGAAAAAAAAGTTCGATAGCGTAATCGTAATTTTTCTTTTCAAAAGCGAACAAACCTTTGTTATAATATTCTCTGGCTTGCTGTGTTGGGAAACTTTCCTCTGTCATTTTGCCACCTCGGTTTATTTTAGGCCTAACGAAAGGTTTTGTCAATGAAAATAATATTCTTCGGAACATCGGATTTTGCGGTCCCCGCAATAAATGCGCTTTCATTAAGTAAGCATAAAATATTAGCTGTGGTAACGGCTGTGGATAAAAGGAAAGGCAGGGGGAAGGTTTTAAGCTTTTCTCCCGTTGCGCTCTTTGCGCAAAAAAGGGGCCTGGCCCTTTTGCAGCCGGCAAATTTGCAGGATGCAAAATTTATACAGTTCTTAAAAAATAAACCTGCGGATTTATTTGTGGTTTGCGCATACGGCAGGCTCTTAACAAAAGAAATTTTGCAGATTCCTGTAGAATATGCTATAAATTTACACGCTTCCTTGTTGCCCAAGTACAGAGGGGCTGCGCCGGTTAACTGGGCAATTATCAGGGGAGAGGTCCGCACAGGCGTTACGGCGTTTAAGATGAACGAATATATGGATAAAGGCGAAATTATTCTGCAGGAAAAAGCAGATATTTTTCCTTCGGATACCGCTGTCAGCTTAACAGAAAAACTCTCAAAGGCCGCAGCGCAGCTCTTAGTCAAGGCAATAGATTTGATTGGACGCGGCCTTGCCACTTTTACGGCTCAAGATGAAAGCCGGGCATCGCCGGCTCCTAAATTAAAAAAAGAGGATGGGCTGGTAAACTGGGAAGCTCAGGCTTCCGAGATTCACAACCGGATAAGAGGGTTGCAGCCCTGGCCCGGCGCTTTTTCTTATTTTGAGAATAAACTTTTGAAGATCTGGGGAAGCCAAATTGTTCAGGGCGCAAAAGGCGCAGAGGCAGGAGAAATAGTGGATGTAGACAAAAAAAGAGGCATTTTAGTGCAAACAGGCAGGGATAAACTGTTAATCACGGCCCTCCAGTTAGAAGGCAAAAAGAGGATGTCTGCGGCTGAATTTATTTTAGGACACAGAATAAAAATAGGAGAAAAATTAGGGCGTTGTAGTTGAAAAGTTAGAAAAGTTAGAAAAGTTAAAAAGTTGAAACTTTTTGAACTTTTGAAACTTGCCAACTTTTAAAACTAAAAAAAGGAGAGAATATGGCTAAGGTAGATGCAGATAAAATTCGCAGCCTGGCAGTGGTGGCGCATTCCGGGGCCGGCAAGACCTCGCTTGTGGATGCTATCCTTTACGCGGCGGGGGCAAATACCCGCCTGGGAAAGGTAAACGACGGCACAAGTATGTGCGACTATAATGCCGATGAGATAGAAAGAAAGATTACCATCAGCAGCAAGGTTTTGCACATCAAATGGGGCGATGCCCGTATTTATCTGCTGGATACCCCCGGTTATGCCGACTTCATTGGCGAGGTTGTGGCTTCTCTAACTGCCTGCGATTCGGGATTGCTTCTGATTGATGCTGCCAGCGGCGTAGAAGTAGGCACCGAGCGGGTCTGGGAACTTTTAAACCGGCATAATTTGCCCCGGGCAATATTTATCAATAAATTAGATAAAGAAAACGCCGATTTTTTTGCCGCCCTTAGCGAAGTTAAAAAGCGCCTGGGCAAACAATGCCTGGCTTTTCAGTTTCCTGTGGGGGCCGAAGCCTCTTTTAAAGAGAGTCTAAACTTGCTTAACCAGGAAGAGTTTAGTAAGCTTGAAGATGCGGATAAAGTTAGGGCCCAGGAGCTGCGCAAAGAGCTTATTGAGGCCGTAGCCGAATCGGACGATAGCCTTTTGGAGAAATATCTGGAAGGAGAAGAGTTGACCCCTGAAATTATCAGTAATGCTCTTCGGCCTGCTATTTTGTCCGGCAAGATTGTCCCTGTTTTTTGCGGTGCGGCAACGCAGGAAATCGGCGTAAAAGACCTGCTTAGGGGAATAGTCGATTTTTTAAGTTCGCCTAAGGACAGAGGGAAGATTGAGGGAGAAGACCCCAAGACTAAGCAGGCCAAAGAAATGCAAATAGGCAGCGATGGTTCTTTTGTCGCCAGGGTATTTAAGACTATTTTAGACCCGTATGTGGGGCAATTGTGCTTATTTAAGGTCTTTTCAGGAGTCCTTTCTGCGAACACAGGATTCTACAACGCTACAAAAGCAGTCAAGGAGAGGATTGGCCAACTTTATCTTCTGCAGGGCAAGGAGCAGAAACCTGTAGACAGTGTATCTTGCGGAGATATTGCGGCCGTGGCAAAATTGAAAGACACCGCCACAGGCGATACATTATGCAACGAGAAGGACCAAATTGTTTTTGCGCCGATAGTTTTTCCCGAACCGGCCATTTCTTCATCGGTAAAACCAAGGTCCAGAAGCGATGAAGAAAAGATTTCCGGCGCCTTAAGCAAGTTGACCAGGGAGGACCCTACCTTTAAGATTTCCCGTGACCAGGCTACCAAAGAACTGATTATTTCAGGGTTGGGGGATTTGCATCTGGATGTTATGGTAAACAGATTAAAAAAGAAGTTTGAAGTAGAGGTGGATTTGGGAGTTCCCAAGGTTGCTTATAAGGAAACAATTACCAAAAGCGCCAAGGCCCAGGGTAAATATAAAAAACAATCCGGCGGCAGGGGCCAATATGGCGATGTCTGGCTGGAAGTGGCGCCTTTATCGAGTGAAGGGAATTTTGAGTTTGTGGATAAGATATTCGGCGGATCAGTGCCGAAAAATTATATTCCTTCGGTAGAAAAAGGAGTAAGGCAGACGATGTCCGAGGGGGCTTTGGCTGGATATCCCTTGGTGAATATAAAGGTAACTATCTATGACGGTTCGTTTCATCCCGTAGATTCCTCTGATATGGCTTTTCAGATTGCCGGGGCTATGGCGCTGCGCAAATGCGTCATGGAGGCAAATCCCGTGTTGCTTGAGCCGATTATGGATGTAGAAATCCTGATGCCGGAGGAATATATGGGCCAGATTAGCGCCGACTTAAGTTCCCGGCGGGGGAGGATTTTAGGAATGGAGGTGCGTTCTAATATACAGGTAGTTAAGGCGCAAGTGCCGTTAGCCGAGCTCTTTAAATATGCTACGGACCTGCGCTCAATGACTCAAGGGCGCGCATCTTACACGATGAAGTTTTCCCGCTATGAGCAGGTGCCGCAAAAAAACAGCGGCTCCATCATTGAAAAAGCGAAGAAAGAGAAGGAGAATAATTAAGAGCTTTACAGTCTGTATTTTGCTATGTTATAATCAATGAGGACACAATTTAGCGAACGAAAGTGAAGCTAAGTTGTTGTCCGAATTGATACTTGACATCTTTGATGTCAAGTATCTTACATTAGCCAGGGAGGAAAGGTGTCCGGACATTCTAAGTGGGCGGGAATA
>CAZPSS010000059.1:0-6912 GCA_964589565.1 uncultured Planctomycetia bacterium | reverse complement strand
TAGAGACCTGAAAAAGACAAGAGGCATTGGCATATCCTGCCCCGGGCCTTTGGATTTTAGAAGAGGCATTTTGATTAGCTCGCCCAATATGCCCGCCTGGCGCAATGTACCCTTAAAGAGGATTTTTGCCCGCAGTTTCAGGCTCCCTGTAGCTATAGACAATGACGCAAATAGCGCGGCTTTAGGGGAAAAGACCTTTGGCGCCGGCAAAAAGGTAAAAAATCTATTTTATTATACGGTGAGCACAGGAATCGGCGGAGGCTTGATTATTAACGGAGAAATTTTTCACGGCGCAAGTTTCGACGCCGGAGAAATCGGCCATTCCGTGCTCTTGCCGCAGGGCCCTAAATGTCCCTGCGGCAAGCGCGGTTGTCTTGAGGCCTTGGCCAGCGGCACAGCTATAGCCAGAATTGCCAGAGAAAAAGTAAAGAGGAATTCTCTGATTTTAAAATTGGCCGGGAAAAGGAAGAATATCGATGCCGCTGTAGTGGCTTGCGCAGCTTTAAAAAGAGATAAGCTTGCTTTGGCAATTTATGAGCAGGCCGCCTTTTATCTGGGAATAAGTATAACTAATGTTATTCAAGTAATCAACCCCGAGATGATTGTCATCGGCGGCGGGGTATCTAAGGCCGGCCCGATACTTTTTCGGCCGCTTCTTGAGACCGCGCGCGCTTATAGCTGGAGGAGGCCTTATCGCAGCTGCAAAATTGTGCCGGCTGAATTAAAAGACGCAGTGGGCGATTTAGGAGCGATGAGTTTGTTGATTAAAAATAAAAGCACAGATTAGCACAGACGTCGTTGCGAGGAGGCACGTAGTGCCGACGAAGCAATCCCAAAAGAGAGATTGCTTCGCTCACTTTGTTCGCTCGCAATGACGGGTACTTTGTGCTCATCTGTGTTGTGAGCGAAGCGAATTGGCTGAGTTTAAAGAGGTCCTGAAAAATAGAAATTTTCTCTTTCTCTGGTTAGGCCAGATTATTTCTCAATTCGGCGACCGCTTAAATCAAATGGCCTTGATTGCCTTAATTTATGCCCGCTTTCCCGGTTCAACTCTACAGTTGGCCAAGATTATATCCTTCACGATTATTCCTGTGTTTCTGGTAGGGCCTATTGCCGCTGTCTATGTAGACAGATGGGACCGCCGCCGGACAATGCTCTTCTGCGACCTCTTGAGAGCGGCGCTGGTGGCATTGCTCGCCTTCTTTTTGTTAGAAAGCAAAAATCTTTGGCCGATATATATAGCCATTTTTTTAGTATTTTCCGTAAGCCGCTTTTTTGTGCCGGCGAAGATGGCTCTTATTCCGGAGCTGGTTTCTAAAGAGAAATTACTTTTAGCCAATTCTCTCTCTTCCACCAGCGGGATGATTGCCGCAGTGGCCGGATTTGGTTTGGGCGGGTTAATTGTCGAGCACGCAGGCTCACAGGGAGGTTTTTTTATCGACGCCCTTACGTATCTTGTCTCAGGGCTAATGGTCTTTATGATTGCCGCAAGAGTTCCTGCTTATTCACGGTGTAGAAAAGTATATAACGCACACCACTGCGAAAATCGCCCACTTGCGCCCTTTAGGGTATTAAGGTTATCGCTGAAGGCAATTTTCTTGAAAAAAGAGAGCCCGACAGCAGTGGTTAAGGACGTGGAAAGGCTATTTAAAAAAACCCTTTTTTCCGATATTAAAGAGGGCTGGCAATATCTTGCAAAAAATCGCAATGTGCGTTTTGCCGCCCAGATGCTTTTCCTCTTATGGTCGGCGGCCGGGGCAGTTTATATAGTGAGCATTGTTTTTGTGCAAAATTCTTTAGGCTCTGTAACTCAGGATTTAGGGTTTTTAGCGATGTTTTTGGGCTTAGGCCTTCTTTCGGGCACGCTTATTTACGGCAGGTTCGGCCAGAAGGTCTCCAGAATGAGAATAATATTTGTTTCTTTAATACTGAGCGGAGCGGCCTTAAGCGCATTTGCGGTTTTTTTAAAGGCCTGTCCCTCAAATGCAATTGCTCAGGCCTTAAGTTTTATTCTGGGCTTAGCTCTTTCACCGATTATAATTTCTACCCAAACTTTAGTCCATGAGGTAGTCAGCAATGAAATGCGCGGCAGAATCTTCGGGTCGCTGGAGCTCGTAGCGCATCTGGGTTTTCTTTTAGCTATGTTTCTCAGCTCATTTTTGGCGGAGAGAATCGAACGGTTCTGGATTTTGCTATTTGTGGGGGCAATTCTTGCAATTACAGGCTCGGGGGCGCTTGTTTTGAAAATGGATAGAAAAAAGGGAGCTTGAGCATGGTTGAGAGCGAGGTTATCATTATTGGCGCCGGGCCGGCCGGTTTAACCGCAGGGCTTTACGCCGTAAGGGCAGGCCTGAAGGTTAAGGTCCTGGAAAAGGCTTCTGTCGGGGGACAGATGCTTTTAACCGAAGTTGTGGAGAATTTCCCCGGTTTTCCTGAAGGGATAAAGGGACAAATGCTTGCCGAGAGCTTTGAAGCCCAGGGCGCCAGGTGGGGGTTAGAGATTATCAGCGAAGAGGTAAAAGAAATTCAGCCTGGCAAAGCCGCAAGCCGATATTCTGTAAAAACAGAGAGCAGGCTTTACCGGGCACACTCCATAATTTTAGCCTGCGGGGCCAACCCTAAGAGGCTGGGCGCGATAGGGGAGGAGAGGCTTACCGGACAGGGAGTCTCATATTGCGCTACCTGCGACGGCCCTTTATTTCGCGAGCGGGAGGTTATTGTAGTAGGCGGAGGAAATGCCGCCGCAGAAGAAGCCCTTTACTTAAGCAAACTTGCGCGCAAAGTTACTCTTATTCATCGCCGGGAAAGGCTCCGCGCTGATAAAGTACTTCAGGAGAGGCTAAAGGCCGACCCTAAAATAGATTTTATCTGGAATTCGCAAGTTTTAGAGATACTGGGAGAAGAAAAAGTCAGCGGAGTAAAACTGCAAGAGAGAACAACAGGCCGGAAAAAGGACATCTCTTGTGAGGGCGTATTTATCTTCGTGGGCCTTAAACCCAATACAGATTTTCTGGGCGGCTTAGTTAAAATGGACAGTCAAGGCTTTATTGTTACCGATAAAGACCTCCAGACTTCCCGTCCCGGCATCTTTGCCTGTGGAGATTGCCGCTTAAGGCTGCTGCGGCAAATAGTCACTGCCTGTAGCGAAGGGGCAGAGGCTGCTGTCGCTTCCCGCAATTACGTAGAACAGTTAAAAGGAACCGCCTATGTTTAAAAATTCTCCTCCCCATTTAAAAGAAACTACTCAAGGTTTACCTATAAGAGTGATGGCTGCGCCGGGTGAGGTAATTCTTCCTTTGCTGCAGCACACAGGATTTCCCTGTGAACCCAAGGTATCGCTAAAGGATAGAGTCAAAGTAGGCACACCGGTTGCGCAGTCAAAAGAGTATCTATCCTCGCCAATTCACTCTTCAATCTGCGGCGAAGTTAAAGCTATTCAGCCCGGAGCCCATCCTCTCTTGGGCCAATATAGAGCCATAGTAATTGAGTCTGATGGCCGGGATGAGCAGGATAGCGCTATTAAAGACAGGCAGAATCCCGATTTCCTTTCCGCAGATGAAATAAGAAAGATCGTTCACGATTGCGGAATTGTCGGCCTGGGCGGAGCTGCCTTTCCTACCCATGTAAAGTTGGCCCCTCTCAAAGACAAGCCCGTAGATACCTTTATTTTAAACGGCGCGGAATGTGAGCCATATTTAACCTCTGACCATCGCTTGATGTTGGAAAAACCTGAGCAGATAATTGCGGGAATGAAAATAGCAATGAAGGCGCAAGGAGTATCTCGCGGATTTGTGGCTATTGAGGCGAATAAACCCGACGCTATAAAATTGTTTAAAAGCTTAACCGGCGGCACAGTTATAAAGGTTGCTCCCTTGAAGTCGTTTTATCCTCAGGGCGCAGAGAAGCAGTTGATTAAGGCAATCCTGCAGCGGGAAGTCCCGCCGGGAAAATTGCCCTTTGAGGTGGGTGTGGTGGTAAATAATGCGGCTACGTGCTTTGCTATTTATGAGGCGGTTTATAAAAATAAACCCTTATATGAAAGAGTAATTACCGTAACCGGCGGAATCGTCAAAGAGCCCGGCAATCTTTTAGTGAGGCTGGGCACTAAGGTAAAAGATATACTCGATGCTTGCGGCGGCTTAACCGATGAACCGGGAAAGGTTATTCTCGGCGGGCCGATGATGGGCATCGCCCAATATACGCTCGATGCGCCTATCATTAAAGGCATATCAGGGCTCATTGTTTTCAGTAAGAAAGAAGCAAAGATACCTCTTTCGAGGTCCTGCATTCGTTGCGCTAAATGCATTCAGGTCTGCCCGATGGGGCTTATTCCTTCTGCCATCGCTCAGGCAGTTGAAAAGGGCAGGTTTGATAAAGCCGGCGAATACAATGTCTTAGATTGCATTGAATGCGGCATCTGCAGTTATGTCTGTCCGGGAAATCGCGATATTGTAAGTCTGGTCAAATTAGCTAAACACAGAAACCAAATGTCAAATATTAAAAATTAAATATCAAAATTACATATTAAAATTCAAAATTTTAAATTTTGCATTGTCATTTTGATTTTTACATTTTGATTTTTGAATTTAATAATATGCGCGAGAATATAAGATACATATTGACCTTAACTATAATTTGTTTCCTTACCGCTACTTTGCTCACCGGCGTTTATCTTTTGACCCGGCCCAAGATTCTTGAACAAAAGGCGCAGGAAGAGAAGGAAGCTTTAGAGGAGGTTCTGCCTGAAGCCGGATTCTTTGAGCCGGTAATGCAGGAAGGCAAAGTCATTTATTTTAGGGCCTATTTATCTTCGGACAAAAAGAAGATGCTCGGCTACGCCTTTCGCGCAGAGGGCAAAGGTTACTCCGGTGCAATTGAGACCATAGCCGGGATGGACACTCAAGGTAGGATTACCGGCATAAAGCTCTTAGCGCAAAACGAAACGCCCGGCCTGGGAGCTAAAGTCGGCGAGGTCTTGGCCAAAAAGACTCTCTGTCAGGCAATAAAAGAGTTTTTTAGGCCCAGGCAAAAGATTTATGAGGTAGCCGATGAGCCCTGGTTTTGCGCCCAGTTCAGAGGCAGGAAGATAGAAAATTTATTTGTTGTGAAAACGCCCACGCAGAAAAATATCCAGGCTATCACCGGCGCAACGATTTCTTCCGAGGCTCTGACCAATTCTGTGCGCGAGAAGGCAAAAGAGATTCTGGAATATGAACGAGAATAAACTTGTTGTTTCTGGAGCGCCGCATATTTATTCAGGCGAGAGCTCGGCAAGAATAATGTGGACAGTATTTTTGTCTTTGCTTCCCGCAGGCATTGCCGCAGCAGCTATCTTTGGACCGGCTTCTTTGTGGGTAATTGCGGTTTCGGTTGCCACTGCAGTGGCAACCGAAGCGCTTATTCAAAGATTACGCAAGACAGATATTACAGTTTTTGATGGCAGCGCAGCGCTAAGCGGCCTTCTTTTGGGCTATTGCTTGCCTCCAACTGTCCCTTTATGGTTGGCAGCTGTCGGCTCCTTCGTTGCCATTGCCATTGGCAAGCAGGCCTTTGGCGGTCTGGGGCAGAACATCTTTAATCCTGCGCTTGTGGGCAGAGCCTTTTTACTGGCGGCCTGGCCGACACCTATGACTACCTGGGCTAAACTCGGGCAGGCCCGCCTGCCTATCGCTTCGCAGGGCGGGCAGGCCTTTGATGCGGTAACCGGCGCAACTCCTTTAGCCGGCGCTTTTGAAGGCGTTTCTTATTGGGATTTGCTCGCGGGTAACCGCGGCGGCTGTATCGGCGAGATATGCACTATTGCCCTTTTAGCCGGCGCTTTGTTTTTGCTAATCTTAGGCATAATAAGCTGGCATATTCCCGTTTCCTTTATTGCTACTGTGGGAATATTTACCTGGATTTTTGGGGCAGAGGCTTTGTTTAACGGTAAGTGGCTGTTTCATATTTTATCCGGAGGGTTAATTCTCGGCGCTTTCTTTATGGCTACCGATTATGTTACTTCTCCTTTGACCAATAAGGGAAGGCTTATTTTTGGTTTCGGCTGCGGTTTGTTTACGGCAATTATTCGCCTTTGGGGAGGTTATCCGGAAGGCGTCTGCTACGCTATCCTTTTGATGAATGCGGCTGCGCCTTTAATCGATAGATATACGAAGCCAAGGAGGTTTGGGATGAAATGAAAAGGCTTTTTCAGGAATTCAGTAAAGGTATTCACAAAGAGAATCCGATTTTCGGGCTGGCCCTGGGGCTTTGTCCGGCGCTGGCCGTTTCTACTTCTGTTGTCAATGGTTTGGGAATGGGCCTGGCGGCAAGTTTTGTGCTTCTGGGCTCAAATGTGCTCATCTCCAGCATCCGAAAGCTCATTCCGCATAAAATCAGGATTCCCTGTTTTATTGTGATTATCGCCACCTTTGTAACAATCGTTGAACTAATTATGGCTGCCTATTTTCCCGTTTTAAGCAAACAACTGGGCATCTTTGTGCCTTTGATTGTGGTTAACTGTATTATTATGTGCCGGGCGGAAGCCTTTGCCTGCAAAAATTCTGTGGGCCGGTCTTTGTTTGATGCCTTAGGAATGGGCGCAGGCTTTACTCTGGGGCTGGTTTTGATTTCGGCAATTCGCGAATCCTTAGGCTCAGGCAGGCTATTCGGGTATGTATTATTTAGAGGTTACCAGCCGGCCCTGACTTTAGCCTTAGCCCCCGGCGCATTGCTTGTGCTGGGCCTTTTGCTTGGCTTATCCAATTTGTTCTTTAAGAAGAGATAATCTGTTCGGTGTTTTTGCTCCGTTCGCTGCAATTTGTTTGCCGAGTTGTTGGACTTAGCAGCTCGCTCATTTGGCGAAATTCTCTCGTAAGAATATAATTGGGCTTCACTCGGTCAGTTTCGCCATTCGCTCACTGTAAGTCCTAACAA
>CAZPSS010000058.1:0-6933 GCA_964589565.1 uncultured Planctomycetia bacterium | reverse complement strand
ATGGATGAAAAGATATTAAGGCTCTTGCGCGCTCATAGAGATAGTTTCATTTCCGGGCAGAGTTTAAGCAAGAAATTATCTATTTCCATGGCCTCCCTTGCCAGGCATATTTATAAATTACGCGATGAAGGTTACGATATCCAGGCCCAGCCTCATTGGGGATATAAATTAGTGTCTGTGCCGGATAAGCTTATAGCTCAGGAGATAATGTGGCAGTTGAATACCAAAATAATCGGGCGCAAGATTCTTTCTTATGACACTGTTGACTCTACCAATGCCGTTGCCTTTTCTTTAGCTGAGCAAGGCGCCGGCGAGGGAACAGTGGTTTTCGCTGAAGCGCAAAGAAAGGGCAGAGGGCGCCTGGGCAGGAACTGGTCTTCCCCAAAATCAAAAGGTATTTATTGCTCTTTGATTATGCGGCCGCAGATAAAGCCGCAGAAGGCTTCGCTGATTACCCTTTTGGCTGCCCTCAGCTGCGCAGAGGCCATTAGAAAAATATGTGGTTTCATTGCGCAAATTCGTTGGCCCAATGATATTTTAGTAAATAATAAAAAGATTTGCGGTATTCTAACTGAGATGCAGGCTCAAGACGAGCAGGTAAAATTTATCATTTTGGGCATAGGCATTAATGTAAATACCCAGGTTAGTAAACTGCCCGCAGGCGCTAGTTCTCTGAAAGAAGAAACAAAAGAGGGAGGGAGACAATTTTCCCGTTTGGAGTTGGCCCGCGAGCTTTTGTGTGCACTCGAGCGGGAATACCTCTCCTTTAAAGATAAGGGCAGCGCAGACATTATCACTCGCTGGAACAATTTTTCGGCCCTTTCCGGCAAGCGGGTGAAGGTCTTTTTTGCGCATAAGGCCATTGATGGCCAGGCCCAGGATATCGATGAACAAGGCGCGCTGATTGTGCGCCTGGATAACGGGTTTAAGCAGCATGTGGTGGCGGGTGATGTGGTGAGGGTGCGATAGAGCGCTTGGCTGCCTCGGGGTCGGCTCACGCGGGGACGCCCTTCTTCGCCAAGGATTCGAAGGGACTGTTCCTCCGAAGCTTTAGCGAAGGAGAACGCTCGTTTTGCCCCAGCGCGTTGCTCGGTGCTCTTGCTCCGTTCGCTGAATTTTTTTGCCGACCTGTGGCATTTATCCCTCGCTTCGCTCGGGCCCCTGTTGAATTCATATTTAAGGATGGGCAACTCACAAATTTGGCGGAATTCCCTCGTAAGAATATAATTGGGTTTCACTCGGTCAGTTCCGCCATTTGCTCGCTGTAAATGCTCACAGGTCTTTTGCCAAAAAAATTCTAATGCTCACTACGCAAGAGCACCGAGCAACCTTGAAACGTTTCTGGCGAAGGATGGTTCGGCAAAGGTGTTTGGGGTGAGCCCCTGATAGGATGAAGAGATGTTAACAGTTAGGGAAATCAAGGACATATTGAGGCGGGAGCGGATTTCCATCAGCAAGCGCAGGGGACAGAACTTTCTTGTTGATGAGCGGATGAAAAAAAGGATTACGGAGGCGGTAGATATAAACCCCGCTGACGAGGTTTTAGAGATTGGGCCGGGCTTAGGCGCGCTAACGGAAGATTTGGCCAGGCAGGCCCAGCGGGTCATCGCTATTGAAAAAGATAAGGCATTAGCAAGGATATCACAACAGAGATTGTCGGGATATAAAAACCTGCAGATTATCCACCAGGATATTCTCAAGACGGATATGGGAAAACTTGCCCGGAAAAAACTAAAAGTTGTCGGTAATCTTCCTTATTATATTACTACGCCGATTATCGGCTATTTGCTGGAAGAGCAGCGAGAAACAGCAAAAGATGTATTTATTACAGTTCAGGATGAAGTAGGGCGGCGCCTAATTGCCAGGAAGAACACTAAAAATTATTCGGCAATTACCATTCTTGTGCAATATTTTACTACGCCTGAGCTTCTTTTTTCTATTCCTAAAAGAGCCTTTTATCCCCAGCCAAAGGTAAATTCTGTTTTTATGCATTTGCGGGTTTTGGATGAGCCTGCGGTGAAAGTAAATAATCAGGAACAATTCTTCAGGATTGTTCGCGCTTGTTTTAACCAGCGCAGAAAAATCATTCTTAATTCCTTAGCTCACAGGTTGGCCAACATAGAAAAAGAGACGATTGGACGCCTTTTAACAGAACAAGGTATCAATTCTCAGGCCAGGCCGGAGAGCCTATCTCTGGATGAGTTTGCCGGGATAGAAGAGAGCTTTTACAAAAGGGGGATAAGAGTTGAGTAAAACCTTATCTATGCTTAAGGCCGATGGCAAAAATATTGTTGACCGGCAAGGTAAAAAAAGATTTCTTCGCGGAGTTAATCTCGGCGCCTGGTTGATGATGGAAGGTTATTTTCTGCATGGGCGTAATATCCCCGAACGTATGTTTAAGAAAGAATTCACCCGGCATAACGGAAAGGGGGAGTTGGAGAATTTCAATCTGCTCTATCGAAAGAACTTTATTACCGGTAAAGATATTCAGCGAATCAAAAAGCTCGGCGCAAATTGTGTGCGTGTCCCTTTTAATTACCGGCTCATTCAGCATGATAAGGGCTGGAGTTACCTGGACAGCATAATCAAATGGTGCCGCAGGGAGCAGGTTTGGTGTATTCTGGATTTACACGCTGCCCCCGGAGCGCAAAATGAAGACTGGCACAGTGATTCAGGCGGCAGGGCACTCCTCTGGAAAGACAAAAGGCTGCAGAAGCAATATCTTACTATTTGGCGCCGCATCGCCGCGCGTTATAAAAACGAGGCAGCTGTTGCCGGATATGATGTGCTCAATGAGGCGGTGGTGAAAGACCCTCGATTGTTAAGCAAGCTTTATGCCAGGGTGGTTAAGGAAATCAGAAAAGTTGATAAAGACCACATTATTTTCTTAGAGGCAAATCTCTGGGGCCAGCAGCTTAAACCTTTGGGAAAACCTGCCGATAAAAATATTGCTTATAGCATCCATATTTATCTACCGATTAATTTCACTTTTAATTTTCAGCCCCACCTGAGATATCCCGGATACATTGATGGCCAATATTGGGATACAAAGCGCGTATATGATTATATTAGGCCTTATCAGGAATTGGCTGAAAAATGGCGGGTGCCCATTTATGTAGGTGAGTTCGGCATCAATTATCGCTCGCCAAGATATTATGGGGAACTGCGCTACTTAAAAGATGTGTTGGATTGTTTTAAGCGTTTTGATTTTCACTGGACCTACTGGACATATAAGGCCGTAGCTAATGGCCTTTATCCCGATGGCATTTACCAATATCTGCCTAATTCCCCCTGGGTTAAAAGAGAAGGCCCAATAATGGGCTGGGAAAATTTCTATCATCTCTGGAAAAAGCACAAACACCAAATCGCCGCATCATGGAAGACCGAAAAGTTTACGGAAAACAGATATATCAGCAAGTTGTTGGCTAAATATCTTTGATTGCCCGAAGGAATGATTTATGCTATATTAAGAGGGCTAATTGTAATTATATTATTAATTAATAGAGGAAAATGGAGACAAAAAGAGTTTTATTGTTGCACATTTCTAAAATCTCGGGGCATCGCTGTGCAAGCCTGGCTATTGAGAATGCCCTGCGGCAAATAGATAAAGAGGTAGAGACAAAGAGCATCAATGCCTTTAATTACACCAGTCCCTACTGGGAAAGGTTTATTAACAGGCTTTATATGATTGTTATTAAAGCTATACCCCGATTCTGGGATTATCTTTACGACAATCAAGACGTTCTGGAAAGACTAAGGAAGACAAGGTCGGGCGTTCACAAGCTGAAGGATAAAAAAATAAAAAGATTGTTCGATGAGTTTAAACCCGATATCGTAGTTTGCACCCAGGCCTTTCCCTGCGGTATGGTAGCCGATTATAAGCGCAGGCACAAGTTAGATATACCTTTGATAGGCGTGTTAACCGATTATGCGCCTCACGCTTATTGGTTAGATGAACTCGTGGACAGCTATGTTGTTCCTTCGGAGGGAATAAAAGAAAGATTTATACAAAGAGGCATACCCCGGCAGCGTCTGCAGGTTTTAGGCATTCCTATAGATAATAAGTTTAACGGCCAGGGTAATCACGAAGAGACCTTTCGCCGGTTAGGATTGAATGCCGGCTTTCCAGTAATACTAATTATGGGAGGAGGCCAGGGACTGGGCCCGATAAAGAAAATAGTAGCTGTATTAGATAAATTGCAGCTGCCACTACAGTTGATTGTGGTTTGCGGTACAAACCGAAGGCTTTATAAGTGGTTGAACAAAAAGAAGCCTTCTTTTAGCAAAACTGTGTCTATAATAGGTTATACAGAGCAGGTCTCTGATTTAATGAGTATATCCAGTTTTATAGTTAGCAAGCCCGGAGGCTTAACTTCTACCGAAGCCTTAAGTAAGTCCTTGCCGTTGGTAATTGTAAGCCCCCTCCCGGGGCAGGAAAGCCTGAATGCCCGTTTTCTTTTAGAAGCCGGAGTAGCTTTAAAGGTAGACAGCCCTTTAGAACTTTGCTCTTTAACTGAGCAGTTGTTAACCGATAGCGCCAAACTCGATAAGCTGCGCGAAAGGGCCGTTGCTTTTGCTTGCCCGGACTCAGCGCTAAAGACCGCCCGGCTTATATTAGATACAATTAATGGTTAAAAAGTTTCAAAAGTTAAAAAGTTTCAAAAGTTCAAAAAGTTTTTAACTTTTTAACTTTCTAACTTGCCAACTTTTAAAACTAAATTAAGATGTCCTATCTTCTGTATAGAATAGGAATATTTGTCTCGCTGGCATTACCGCCTAAAGTCTCTTACCGGCTGGCAGATATTTTGGGCAGTCTTTATTATTTACTGGCAAAAAGAGACAGAAGGGTAGTCGCCGGTAATATTAAAGTGGTCTTAAATCAGACTGATAATTCGCCTGAGCTGCGCCGAATGAGCCGCCTGGTATTTGTGAATTTCGCCCGATATTTAATTGAATTCTTTCGCGCTTCCAAAATAGATTTGGAATATGTAGAAAAAAATGTAACTATTCAAGGACGAGAAAGCTTAGATAAAGCCTTAAAGCTGGGCAGAGGCGTCTTGCTCCTGAGCGCCCATTTGGGAAATTGGGAATTAGGCGCAATGGTTTTATCGATGTTGGGATACAGGGTGAATGTCGTAGCCTGGACGCATAAAAATAGATTGGTTAATAATTTCTTTGTTCAACAAAGACAGGGCAAAGGCGTTGGCGTAATACCTTTGGGAACAGGGATAAGAAGGGTCTTCTGCGCTTTAAAAAATAATGAAAGCGTTGCGGTTTTGGGAGACATAGATTATACCGACCCGGAAACCGGAATAGCGGTAAAATTGTTTGGCCGGGATACAGTTATGCCCAAAGGCCCTGCCGCATTAAGTTTAAAGACGGCTTGCCCCATTGTCCCGGTTTTTATGCTGCGGGAAAGAGGTAATAAATTTAAATTTGTTTTTAAAGAGCCGCTCATATACAAAGCCACAAAAAGTAAGGAATGCGATTTAATTAGCTTGACTGAAAAAGTAGCCCAGGCGATAGAATCTTATATTGGTCTCTATCCCGAGCAGTGGTTTATGCTTACTGCGCGTTGGCAGAAGCCTTGCGCCAAAACAGCAAGAGGTTTAAACAGTTGAAAATATGCGCACTTATTCCTTCGTATAACGAATCCAGGACAATCGGCCCGCTGGTAGAGAGAGTAAAAGCTAAAGGCCTGGATGTGGTGGTAGTTGACGACGGCTCAATTGACCGCACAGCCGAAATCGCCGAACAAGCAGGAGCCTATGTATTAAAACACCGCAGGAATTTAGGCAAAGGCGCCTCTTTAAAGGAAGGCTTTCGCTATATCCTTAATAAAGATTATAATGCCGTAATCACAATGGACGCAGACGGTCAACATAGCCCGGAGGATATCCCCAAGTTTATAAGCAAAGCCTGCGAGCCGGATGCAGATATGATCGTGGGTAACCGCATGTCCGCAAGCCGCGGAATGCCGTCTATCCGCTGGCTTACGAATAATTTTATGTCTTCTCTCATTTCTTTGATTTGCCGGCGAAAGATACCGGACACCCAATGCGGTTTTCGCTTGATTAAAAGAAAAGTGCTTAAAGAATTAAATCCCACCAGCGCTAACTACGAAATAGAATCGGAGGCAATTATCGAAGCGCATTACAAAGGCTTTAAGATAAAATCTATCCCTATCCAGACAATTTACGCCAAACAGACCAGTCAAATCAATCCGTTTGTGGATACAATTCGTTTTTTCAGGCTTATACTTAAGATCTTTTGCCGCCTTTTGTTTGACAAAGAATGAAAATGGATTTTGCAGCTTTAAGAAAAGAGATGGTCGAGGAGCAGCTTATTCCTCGCGGAATAAAAGACCCCGGTGTGCTGGCGGCGTTTCGGAAAGTGCCCAGGCATAAATTTGTGCCGGAGAAATATCTGGAGAGCGCCTATGGAGATTTTCCTTTACCTATCGGTGCGGGGCAGACTATTTCTCAGCCCTATATGGCAGCCCTGATGACGCAGTGTTTACAACTTTCAGGAGCAGAAACTGTTTTAGAAATAGGCACAGGCTCCGGTTATCAGGCAGCCATTTTGGCGCAATCGGCCCGGGAAGTCTATAGTGTGGAGCGGGTGGCTGACTTAGCAGAGCAGGCCCGAACAAGTTTAAAAGCTCTAGGCTACCAAAATATTCGCATAAACGCCGCAGACGGAAGCGCCGGTTGGCCGCAATTTGCTCCCTATGAGGCAATAATAGTTACCGCAGGCTCCCCGGCAATCCCTGAGCCCTTGATTGAACAACTGGCCATTGAAGGAAGGCTGGTTATTCCTATAGGCAGCGGTTCCAGTCAAATATTGACGCAGGCCGTCAAACATAAAGATAAGATAGAGACAAGCCAGGTCTGCGGATGCGTATTTGTCCCTTTAGTGGGAAAATACGGCTGG
>CAZPSS010000057.1:0-7008 GCA_964589565.1 uncultured Planctomycetia bacterium | reverse complement strand
TAATATGCAATTTTCGCAGTGGTATCCGCTATATACTTCCCTATACCAAAAAAAACCCCCGAGGACATTAAGCCCTCGGGGGCAAAAACTAAATCACTAACCTTAGAATGTAACTTTGCAGGAGCCTATGATAGAAACAGCGGTATCATTGGCTACGCGGCTTGTTGCCGCTTGAGCAGTAGTTGTACTCGTGGACAACCCACTACCAGTACCGTATACTGCTTCATTAGCAGTGTGCACCGTATCATAGTAGTCGCCGGGAATAAACCAGGCACCGTCCAGAGCAAACTGAACATCTTCGGTGTAATCATAGGTAAGTTTCATATTGATTTCATCACCAATGTTATCATCTGCGCCGGCAATCGGCTCCTCATCAAACCAGTAGTGCAGATAGGCCAAATTCATACTTAAGCCATCAACTAACTCGCCTAAGTCCGCGGAACCCATCGCTTTGATGGTGTGCTGGTTGGTCCAGCCGCTGGTATCTGCCGGGTCGTTGGTGGTGTAGAGGTTTTCCAGGTAGTCACGAATAGAGCTCATTTTCTTTCCGCGATACATTGGATCCCAGGCATCAAAGTCGCCCTCAACACCTGCTTCTTCACCGGAAAGATAGAGATATTCCACACCTAATGTAGGCATAAAACGGACATTGGCAAAATTATATTTACCTGCTACATTAGCGGCTAATGCTTCGCGGTCTTTTGTCAAAGGACCGGTAGTAACGCCGTCGAGCTCACTCCTGATCTCACCTAATTGGCCGGCAACTTCACCGCTCAGGGTAAGATTTTCAATAGGAACAAGACTTCCTCTTAAACCCATGGTGTAAACTTCATTTTCTACAAAGGTGCGTTGGTCGGATGTGCTGCCGGAAACATTCACAACTAAACCATAGGTGGGATCCCTTTTGTAAAAGAGATAACCTTCCACTTCGGCATCATATTGGTCAAACCTGTAGCCGAGATTAGCGCCATAAAGGTCAACATCGCTATCTCTACTTTCAAGTGTACCTGTAACGACATCATCTGCTTCTGTTATCTTGGCAAGAAGCAAATCCATGGTCCAGGGGTCATAATCTAAGATAGCCCGCACAGCATCGTATCCGTGCAAGAGACTCAGGTCATTGTATTCGATACTATTATCGGGATCCTGAAAAAGACCAGGACCAACAACCAAACCATTACCATACATCAGTTCCTGGCGACCAATAATCAAGGTTAAAGGAGAATAAAGCATCTCCTTTAAGGTAATGTTGGCTAAATCTAAGATGATGTCTGAGGTATTGGTACCGTCACCATCCCAATCTCTCAAATTGGCTAATCTGATGCAGGCCGCAACATTGTCAGTCAGGTCGGCATCAACCCTCAGCCTGATTATGGACATCAGGAAGGAGTCATTATCTTCTGCCAAATAACTGTCAATATCTGCTCCACCGCCAAAAATAACTTTACCGTCCTCTAAGTCATAGTTACTGCGGTAGACGCCTAAGGCCTGGATGTCGCCGGAAATCTTGATGTTCTGCACTTCGGCATAGGCAGGAGCGGCTATAAAAGCCACCAGGCCTATCAAAGCGCAAAACAAGGCGATTCTTTTAGTCATTTTTTTTCTCCTTGTTTAGAAATAAGGTTCTCAATATTGTTTAACTAGGTTTCATCCCTAGAGAGTTACTTGTATATAATATATCACCATTTTGCGATAACTTAAGCTGTAATGAGGATTTCCTCCCCCTCCTTTCCTGCCCTTATTTAAGTTATCTATGGTGTTATATTCAAGAAAAATCTTGTTTTCCAGACTTGATATTTTTCTTGATCCTGAGGCCGCCGAAGGCGGCCGAAGGATCTTTGATTTAGGTTGAGCATACCACAGCACATTTATATTTGTCAAGTGTTTTTTTTATTTTTTTTTCTTACCTGCACTTACTCGCTCTTACCGTGGTGTCGTGAGATTTCTTCGAGCTTCGAGCTAAATCTTATTTCTCTTTCTCTGTCTCCATACTCCCCCTGGCCTTTGGGGCTACGGAAATAGTAATTACCTTTCTCATCCCCTTGGAATCGATGCTGACAATACAGCTTTGCCCAGTGCGCTCGAAGTTCAAAACGCTTTTTCCGTATTCCACCACATTTAACAAGTCCCAGTTGGAAAGGAGCATTTGCTCTTTATAAAAATCCACTAAATCCTGCAGTTTAGCCCGGCCGGAGTATTTTAAAAGAGCTACGCGCGTATTGTCGGTTTGAAAGACAAAAGATTTATCCTGGAGTAATTTAAAACCCGCGGGCGCCGGCACATCGCTGAAGCGCAATTTTGCCGCAGGCAACAGCCCGGTTGTCCGAAAAGCCTCCTCTTCGTCTAATTCAGAGGAACCTTTGCCGCTGGTCGTAGCGCAACCCGCTAAAAGGAGTGACAAAAAAAGGATTAAAAACTGTTTCAATAAACTCGTTTGCATCATCGTTTATTATACAACTATTTACCTATAATCTGTCAAGCCTTTTTTTCTTTTTTTGTTTTTAATATCCTCTCTGCCTGCAACGTGTTACGTGCAAAAAAAAGCGCCCCTGGGAGGAATCGGACCCCCGACGCAGGGCTTAGGACGCCCTCGCTCTATCCATCTGAGCTACAGGGGCATAATTTAGTTCACAGTTGACAGTTCACAGTTGACAGTTTAGAACTTTACTATTGAATGAACCGGATAGCCTTTCAGTTTCTCGCGTCCGCGCAAATCCGTCAGCTCAATCAAAAACTCAATGCCCACAATTTCGGCGCCGGATTCTTCGAGCAATTGGCAGGCGGCCCTGACTGTCCCGCCTGTAGCTAAAAGATCGTCTACAAGCAGCACTTTGTCTTGCGGACAAATTGCATCGCGATGAACCTGTAAGGTATCTGTGCCATATTCAAGTTGATAAGCAGCTTCGTAAACCTCATCCGGCAATTTTCCCTTTTTTCTCACAGGAATGAAGCCTGCGTTTAATTTATAGGCAATCGCCCCGCCGAAAATAAAGCCGCGCGCCTCTACCGCCACAACTTTATCTATTTTTTTCTTTTTATATTTTGCGGCAACAATCTCCACGGTATCCTTAAACCTTTGAGCATCTTTCAATAAAGTCGTGATATCCCTGAACAAAATCCCTTTTTTAGGGAAATCGGGGATGTTCCTAATTGATTTCTTCAACTCCTGAACACTTTTTTCGTGCATCTTCTTTTCTCTCTCCACTGTGAACTGTGAACTGTGAACTGTGAACTGTGAACTGATTTAATATTCTCCAAATTCCCCTTTTTCCTTCGTCTGGATATAGACCCTGAGCTTGCACATCGCCGCATTTTCAATTTGTCTAATCCTCTCTCGCGTAACCCCAAACTTCTTGGCAATTGCGCTTAAGGTATGATTTATTCCATTTTCTAATCCAAACCTTAAAGACAATATCTCTCTTTCCCTGGCGCTCATTTTTTCCAGAAGTTCCTGCACCCTTTCTTGACGCAAAACCTGGCTTAGTTCCTCTGTTGCCGAAGTGCCGGATTCATCGGCAATAAGGTCGGCGTATTGGCCTGTGCCGTCTCTGCCGATGGGAGCTTCCAAAGATGTGGTTCTGGTAATCATACTGCGAATTTGTCTTATTTTCTTACCGGATGTTCTCATCGCTTTGGCTACTTCTTTTAGCCTGGGGCGCCTTCCTAATTTTTGGGTAAGCTGTTCTACCACCCTTTTCCACTTGCCAATGGCCTCAACCATATATACGGGAACTCTGACGGTTTTAGCCTGATTGGCTAATGCGCGGGTAATATACTGGCGAATCCAATATGCGGCATAAGTGGAGAACCTAAAACGTTGTTCAGGATTGTACAGGGCCACCGCTCTCATTAATCCCAGGTTTCCCTCTTCAATCAAATCTGTCAGAAGCACGCCAAAATGAGAATACCTTTTAGCAATGTTCACCACCAGGCGCAAATTGGCATTAATCATTTTCGCTCTGGCTTCTTCATCGCCCTCTTTAACCTTGCCGGCTAACTGCTTCTCTTCTTCCGGAGTTAACAGAGGGTTTTTTTTGATATCCTTTAGATATACTCTTAACGCTTCCATCTTTTTCTGTGAACTGTTAACTGTGAACTGTTAACTGTGAACTGTTAACTGTATTTAATAGCCGCCTGAGCAGCGGAAAGCATGGCAATAGGCACGCGATAAGGCGAACAGCTCACATAATCCATTTTTAGCGAATGGCAAAATTCTACACTGGAAGGCTCGCCTCCGTGCTCGCCGCAAATACCCACTTCCATTTCCGGCCGTACGCTTCTTCCCTTTTCTATTCCGATGCGCAGCAGCTGCCCCACACCCGGACGGTCTAAGACAGCAAAAGGATTATCCGCCAGAATTTTCTTATCTATATAAACCGGCAGGAATTTTCCTTCAATATCGTCGCGGCTAAACCCAAAGGTAGTCTGAGTCAAATCATTGGTGCCGTATGAGAAAAACTCTGCCTCTTCGGCAATTTCATCGGCGGTTAAAGCAGCGCGCGGAAGCTCAATCATCGTGCCCACCATATATTCCATCTGGACATTGTTTTCCTTCATTACCTCTTCGGCCACTGCCTGAATGTCCTTTTTGGCCAATCTTACTTCATTGACATGGCTGACTACAGGAATCATTACTTCAGGTATCGGCCTATGTCCCTCTTTAATTAGTTCGCAGGCAGCTTCAAATATCGCCCTTGCCTGCATCCGGTTGATTTCAGGAAAGGTTATTCCTAAGCGGCAGCCGCGATGGCCCAACATCGGGTTGGACTCATGAAGGGCTGTTACTTTAGCCAAAATTTTCTCAAGGCCGGCAATCTCATTTTTATCGCCGCCGGAGTCTTTTAATTTAGCGAGCTTTATCGACAGCTCTTCATGTTTGGGCAAAAATTCATGCAGGGGCGGGTCGAGCAGGCGGATAATTACCGGCAGTCCATCCATAACCTTCAGGATACCCTTGAAATCCTGGCGCTGAAAGGGAAGGAGTTTCTCCAAAGCCTGCTTGCGCTCAAGCTCTGTATCAGCTAAAATCATCTTCCTTACTTCCGGAAGCCGCTCCTCTCCAAAAAACATATGCTCGGTGCGGCAAAGGCCGATTCCCGTAGCGCCAAATGCCCTGGCAACTTTGGCATCGCCGGGAGTGTCGGCATTAGCCCGGACACCTAAGCGTTTGAATTCCTGCGCCCATTGCATCAGTTGGTTATAGATTTTGTAAACGGCGGATTTATTTGCCGGCAATGTTCCTTTAATTACCTGAGTGATTTCGGAATCTACCGTAGGCACCCTGCCTTTCATTACTTCACCGGACGTCCCGTCAATAGAAATGTCCTCGCCCTTTTTGACAATCTTACTCCCGACGGCAAATTGTTCCTCCTTGTAATTAACTTTAATGGCTTCGCAGCCGGCTACGCAGCATTTACCCATTCCTCTGGCTACAACAGCAGCATGGCTGGTGACTCCCCCGCGGGCAGTTAAAATCCCTTCGGCGGTAACCATACCGTGGATATCTTCAGGCGAAGTCTCCATACGCACCAGGATAACCTTCTGGCCCTTATTGGCCCGGTCCTCTGCTTCATCCGCGCTGAATACCACCTTTCCGCTGGCTGCTCCGGGAGATGCAGGCAGGCCCTTGGCGAGCACCTCTCTTTTTGCCTGCGGGTCAAACATCCGGTGCAAAATCTGGTCCAACTGTTCCGGCTCAACCCTGGATACCGCCTCTTCTCTGGTAATCAATTTCGCTTGCGCCATTTCCACAGCGATGCGGATAGAAGCAAGCGCTGTTCTCTTGCCGGTTCTGGTCTGAAGCATCCAGAGCTTGCCTTTCTGAATAGTAAATTCAATATCCTGCATATCCCGATAATGCTTCTCTAACTTTCGGCGAATGTTTTCCAACTCTTTATAAACCTGGGGCATTTCTTCTTCCAGAGAACTTAATTTTATCTTTTTTGCTTCTTTCTGGATTTTGTTTAAAGGATGAGGCGTCCTTACTCCTGCTACCACATCTTCGCCTTGAGCATTGATCAGGTATTCTCCATAAAAGACATTTTCTCCTGTGGCCGGATCGCGCGTAAAAGCCACACCCGTAGCGCTATCATTGCCCATATTCCCGAAGACCATCGCTTGCACATTTACTGCCGTCCCCCAGTTATCCGGGATTTTACTTAATCTGCGGTAGGTAATTGCCCGCTTATTATGCCAGGAATTAAATACTGCCGAGACTGCGCCCCAAAGCTGCTCTTGCGGGTCCTGGGGAAACGGCCTTTTTGTCTTTTTCTCTACAAGCGCTTTATATTGCGCAGTTAACTCTCTTAAGTCCTGGGCAGTTAATCCGGTGTCTAATTCCACGCCTTTGCTCTTCTTCTTTTCTTCCAAGAGATGCTCAAAATCGTCCTTATCCACACCTAAGACGACATTGGCATACATCATAATAAAACGGCGATAGCTATCGTAGGCAGTTCTCTCGTTTTTAATCTGGGAGATAAGTCCTTTGACGGTTTCGTCATTTAAGCCCAGATTTAAAACAGTATCCATCATTCCGGGCATAGATGCGCGCGCGCCGGAACGCACCGACACCAAAAGCGGATTTTCCTTCCCGCCAAACCTTGCCTCCATAACCTTTTCCACTTTGGCCAAGTTATGCCGCGCCTGCTCTTCTAAGCCTTGAGGAAACTTTTTATCGTTGGCGTAAAAGTTTATGCAAACCTCCGTAGAAATTGTAAATCCCGGGGGGACCGGAATTCCCAAATTGGTCATTTCCGCCAAATTTGCGCCCTTGCCGCCCAGGAGATTTTTCATCTTTGCCCTGCCGTCGGCCTCTCCCCGGCCAAAGAAATAAACCATCTTCTTTGCTGACTTAGCCATTATTCCTAGTCCTTTAATTATAAGTTAATACCAAATTTCAAATTTCAAAATCCAAATAAAATCCAAATTCCAAATTACCAAATTTGACATTATAGTTGATTATTTATCATTTGAAATTAAATGATTTATTTGTCATTTGAGATTTGTCAT
>CAZPSS010000056.1:0-7048 GCA_964589565.1 uncultured Planctomycetia bacterium | reverse complement strand
GCAGATTTGCTATCGCAAATCTAAACGCAGGGACAGGTTCGAAAACAAAGCAGGGAATTCCCCCTGCGTTTAGATTTCGAATTTGAAAAATTCGAAATCTGCAGGGGGGGACACGAAAATCGCACAAAGTTATCGCCGAAGGCGATTTTCTGCTTGACAAACACGCTGGCTATATGCTATAAAATAAAAAAAGGGGGAAAAGATGCGTAAGACACTTTTGCTTTTAATAGCTGTCGTAATCATTTCTAATTTAATTATAGCCCCTTGCTTTGCTGACCCATTGAGAAAGCTGGGAAGAGGTTTAGTCAATATCGTAACAGGCGTAGTAGAAATTCCCAAAAAGGTTATCCTGATAAGCAAGAACGACAGTCTTTCTAGGGGCTTAACCTGGGGTTTGGTTAAAGGGACAGCAGTAGGAGTGTTACGCACAGCTTCCGGAATATATGAAACTGTAACTTTTCCTATTCCCGCACCTGCAGAGTATGAACCGATGATTCACCCGGAATTTGTCTTTGAGGAATGGGAGTAGCAAGGATAAATAAATAATAAATAAAAAAGCTCATCTTTTTAAAGGATGAGTTTTTTTATGGTATAGGAAAGATAAATAGGATACCACTTCGAAAATCGCTTAGAGTTATTGCCGATACCCCTACGGGGCACAAGAGGCGATTTTCTTGTTATAAATTTAAGGTAGAAATGGGCAAGAATCAAGCGGATGAGACAGTGGAGAGGTTAATCGCTTAATGGTCGAAAATGGGTCAAGAACTCCCATACTTGAGCGTTTAAAGGAAGTCTTAAGGTTCTATAGGTATGCAGACCCAAATTATACACTAAGGAACCTGGCTCAATATTGCAGGGTATCTGAGAAAACAATATATAACTGGCTCAAGGGCAAAACAAGGCCTAAGCAAGTAAAAGTAAGGTTAATTCAGGATTGGCTTGATAGTAGGCCGAAAGCAGGAGGACTTGAGGATGAGTAAAGCTTTCAAGGGCTTAAAACGACGTCCTTTTTTATTTTATCGCATATTTCATACTTGGGAGTATAATATATCTTATGTTAACTTCGCAATCTTAACGTAATAGCCATAACTGTATGAGGGGTAAGATGTTATGGGATATGTAGAATAAGCTGTGGAAAAGAAGTTAAGTTGCATTTCTTTCTCTAGTGAGGCAATTTGTCATTCTCCGGTCAAGCCGGAGAATCCATAGAAAGAACCTTCTGGATTCCCGCGAAAGCGGGAATGACATGACTATGGTTTGTATCTGCTTACCCAAATTTACTGTGTAAATGCCATTTCATTGAACTTACCTGCATTTACTTTGGAATTGTCGTTTACTTTTAGTAATAAGTGCTTACTGTATACTTGCTATTTAATTGGAGTTAATTGGGGTTACCTTAAAAGCTACACTTTTGCGGACTTAATTTCCCTTACTTTTTTGCAGCAACTTAATTTTACTTTCCCCTATTTACTTTTTTAAAATAACTTACTTACACTTACTAAATTGAGGCAACTTACTCAGGCTTACTTTTTTGGCCAAAGTTACCTGCACTTACTCAATGGTGCATGATTTACCCGTATTTACTTTTTGAGGGAAATTTACCCGGATTTACTTAATCGGCTGGAGTTACTTGAAGTTACTCGAAGGGTCTAATTTTACCGGAAGTTACTCGCAGGCTTGCAATTTACCTGAACTTACTTTTGGCTGGCCTCTCCCCTATTCGTGGAGCTAATCTTATATGTGTTTCATCTGGCGGGAATAGGCATAAACTCTTCCTATGGCGATGGGATTAATATCAATAAATTTTATGCCGGTTTCATACAAATTGACTTTTTCTCTGATAATACCAAATGGTTTTGTCCAGCGAACTTCACCGACTCCGGGGATAATCTTTTGGGGGTTGTCAGGAACAGTAATTTCCAGTTTTACTACCGTACCCGGTTGCAATTTCTCAGTTAAACAAATTCCTACTCCCCCGCCTCCGATATTCCGCGGCAGAGTTTCAATATTTTGTTTGTCCCGGCCTTTCACGGCATAGCGGACATTTGCAATATCCCCAAGGCGGTCAAAAATCCTTCTATCCTTTAACATATCAGGCACTTCCTTTTTCTTGGGGTGTAGGAAAGTATAAAAATCACCCACTGCGAAAATCGTAGTAAGTTATTGCGAAGCGATTTTCTTGATGGAGCCTATACAGCAAGTATACCTTATAAAATAGGATTTGTCAAGGGGGAGACATTGACCTCACCCAGGCGGGCTCGGCACTTCCTCGGACATTTCGTCCTTGGTCGCTTCGTCGTCCCGAAATTTCGGGACTCCTCGCAATGACATAGAGATATCTTAAAAGAAATTATTTATTTTTGGCGGTAGAATCTCACCAGATTTTCGCCATCAAAGAAGAGGTGCTGGGTCTCCGAAAGATAATCTACATTTATAGGCAAATTGGGATAACGGCCGCGGTAAACCCATTCTTCTCTTATCATCCCTTGAGCGTCGCTTTTGAGCACCCTAACTACATCCGGCTTACCCCAGAGCGATTTTATCTTCTCTTTGGTCATTCCCATACGCAAAGGGCTCTTCCCTAACGGTTGATACATTATTTCTTTAGGAGTGGGAGGCTTAATTTCTGCGCATCCACTTATTACAGAAAACAGAAGACAGAAGACAGAAGACAGAAGAAAAAGGACGATAGGCGTCTGATTTCTAAACTTTGGTTTCCTCATCTATTTTACTCCTCTTGTTATTGCCGAAGGCAATTTTCTTGCTCTCTGTTGGATAAAACTGTGCAAAACGGCTTCATCCTCCGGCTTTATGCGAATAAATTGAATTCCTGTGGCGAAGAACCTTTCTTCTTTCTGCCTGGTAAATCTTCCAGACACCTCTCTTACCCAGACTATTTTGCCCTCTGTAAAAAGAGGCCGGGGGTTTTGCGGTACGTTGAGCTTAAGGTGCAATGTTGTACCCGGGGGCAGTTTTTCATTGAGCGCCAGATTTATTCCTCCCATACTTATATTTCTGCTCATTAAGTTGTGCTTTTGGGCCGCACTGCCGGAGAGGAGCTCATAAGAAACATCAATCTCGGCATTTATGCGCACGCTCTTTCTTCTTTCTTTGCCGCCTTTATTCCTATTCCAAAAGCTGCTTAATTTTGCAGATTTTCTTCCCAGCTTTCTTCTTCGATGTTCGTCATAATAGACTATAGCTAATATAAAGACTAAAAATATAATTACACCTATTTGAATGGCAATCATAATTGTTTTTTAGGCTTTAGGCACAAGTTGCGCCAGGACAATTTGGCCGACTAACTTTCCATCGGCTTTTCCTGCAAGCTCTGTCATAACCGGTTTCATCACTTTGCCAAAATCCGACTTTTCTTTCGCCCCCACTTCAATAATTGTTTTTTTAACTATGTTAGTAATTTCTTCCGATGATAGCTGCCTGGGAAGATAATTTTTTAGGATTTCCAGTTCTTTAGTTTCTTTATCAACAAGTTCCTGTCTTTTTCCTTTTGTAAACTGCTCAATAGATTCTTGATGCTGTTGGACCTGCTTGCCGACAATTTTAAGGACTTCCCCATCTTGAAGTTCTTGGCCTCTTTTTTCAATCTCCTTATTGTGAATAGCGCTTTTAAGCATTCTTAAGGTAGAGACAGCCGTTTTATCCCCCCTTTTTAAAGCGCTCTTAAAATCACTTTCTATTTTTCCTCTTATTTCTTTCATTTCAAGAAAATCGCCTCTCGTGCCCCGCAGGGGTATCAAATAGTTTTTAATTGGTTATACATTAGATTGCACAAATACTGAAAGAACTCTTTTTTGCTTTCTTCGGGAATATGGACAAACTCAAATCCGGCGTCATAAGTGTCTTTTCCTTTTTCAAATTCTTTTTTGGACCAGATAATTTTAGCTTTGATGGGAATAGGTTCAGACTTTGAGGGCACAATAATACCAATATCTAAAATAGTGCCTGCAGGCAGTTCCTTCTCAAGGACAAACCTTACGCCGTTTGGGCTAATGTTTTTGGTAGTGCTTTTATAGCGAGTGCCCTTTTCTCCCTGAATACTGTAACTAACTTCTAAAGGGATGTTTAAACGCACATATCTTCTTCTCTCCTGCATTTTACCCTCCTCATTATTAAAGGGTTAGCCTCATTAAGTCCCGGGCAACGACAACTGCACCCTTAAATGTTTTTTTCGCCTGCGCCGATATTGCGTCTTCCCGGCAAACCGGATAAAGATGGGAAAGCACAAGCTTTCTGCAGTTGCACATTTTGGCGATATTTGCGGCTTCCCGGGCACTCAGGTGCCCTGTTACTTTCATTTCATCAGGAAAGGAGCAGTCTAAAATCAGGACATCGGCATTCTGTCCGAGTTTAACTATGTTTTCGCAAACATCCGTATCGCCGGAGTAAACCACCGTTTTGCCGTTTGCCTCTACCCGATAGCCAAGGCTTTCCGGGCTATGCTGCATCGGCGCAACATGTATCTTATAGGCGCTAAACTCAAGCGCGCCTTCTTTTATTTCTCTCAAGGTAACTTCATAAGCCTCAGGCCTGATAACATCTCCATAAAGATTTAAGAGACTGTTATAGAATGCCTCTAAGCCCAGAGGGCCAAATATAGTTAGTTTCCTGGTGCGCAAAGATAGGACATATTTTGCCGCAAATAAGAAGGCTGCCAAATCCAGTGTATGGTCGGTATGAAAATGGGTGTAAAAAATGCAATCAATATCATGATAGGTAATGCCTATTTCCAGCAGTTTTCTGATTGTTCCGGGCCCGGTATCAAAAAGTAAGTTTTCTTTTTCTGTTTTTATAAGTAATCCGGAGGCATTCCTTTGTAAAGAAGGAACTCCCGTACCTGAGCCCAGGATTGTTATTTCCATAAAATCTGTGTAATCAGAGGTCTCTTAAAGGGCAAATATTACAGAGCGGCTTTTTACGGCAAAAGTCTTTGCCCAGGCGCACAATTAAGGCATGATATTCATTAAACAAATTTAGCCTGCGCGGTAGATTATCTTCAAATAAAGACTGAATGTGCTGATAGTCGGTTTGCTTTGCAATCAGTTTATGGCGCAAAAGAAATCTTCTGGTGTAAGCGTCTACAACGAAGGCCGCTTTTTTAGCTGCATATAACAGAATACTATCGGCGGTCTCCGGGCCGATTCCTTTAATCTTGAGTAACTTCTCTCTTAAAAGCGCCGGTTTTAAGGAAAAAAACGACGACAAACTTCCTTTAAAGTCGATAAATAAAACTTTTAAGAAGTTCTTAAGCCGGGCTGCCTTTATATTATAGTATCCACATGGCCGGATAAGTTTTGCCAGCGTCTTTACATCGGTGTTGTATAATCTTGCGGGGCTGATGAGTTTCTTTTTCTTTAAACAGGAAATTGCTTTTTCTACATTTGTCCAGGCAGTATTTTGCGTTAAGATAGCTCCAATTACTACTTCAAAACTGTTATTCGCCGGCCACCAGCGCTGCGGCCCAAAGTATGAATAAAGTTTTTTATAGACATTATTTATGGTATAGGAAAGTATAAAAACATCAGATACCACTGCGAAAATCGCACTTGTGCCCTTTAGGGTATTAGAGTTATCGCGAAGCGATTTTCTTGAATATCGGGTAATATTTTTATCGCGCGCCAGGTGCGCCAATTTAGGAACTTTCCAGAACGCCAACTTGATCAAGCAGCTCTTCCGTTGCAAAAATGGAGCAGCCCGCTCTTAAGGCTAAGGCGATACTATCGCTGGGGCGGGCATCGACAAAAACTTCCTTGCCCTTGCCATTTTTCAGGACTAATTTGGCGTAAAATGTCTTTTTCTGAAGCTTGTCTATGATTACTTCTTTTAAACTTGCCCCTAATTGTTCAATGGTGTTTTTAAGCAAATCGTGAGTCATCGGGCGGGGGGTGTGGATTCCGCTAATCTTGAGCTTAATGGCTGAAGCTTCGGGAATGCCAATTATTATAGGGAGGGTGCGATTGCCTTCCTTTTCTTTTAACACGACCATTTGCTCTCCCCTTCTCTCATTCATCAGTATTCTGATTAATTCCAACTCTATCATTTTATTACAAGAAAATTGCCTTCGGCGATAACTTTGGTGCGATTTTCAGTGGTTGCTTGTGCCCCGAAGGGGTAGAAGACTTCTTCTATGTTTTTCAAATTCCATACCATAAGTTTAACTGCAGATTAGACCCTTCCTTAAAAAGACTGAAGCACATATTCGGCAACCTTGCTTTTGTCCTTCTTGGATAAATCGGTAAAGAAAATAGCTATATTTTGGTAAGCGGTGTCTGCTTCTTTTATTATTGCCGGTTCCGACCTTACTACCACCCCATTACATCTAATGCTTTGAGTCCTGAGTTTAGTCCTGAGCTGGATGGGAAGAAGCACGGTAATGCCTACTTTGGACATCAGGGGCAATGGTTTATTAACGTGGCAATAGACTCCCGAGCAACTTATGTTTCTGCTTTCGGTAATAACGTCTAAGCCTTTTTTGAAAATCTTAAGCGGCAGGATGGTTTTTGTGCGCGGATGCTTTCTTCTTTCTGCTTTCGGGTTAGTCATAAAATCTTATATGTTTTCCGATAAATATTTTATTCTAAGAGCCATTTCCTGAACCTCTTTATAAATAGGCGAGCTCATTTTTATCTGGTGGCTATAGACCTCTCCTTCTCTATCGTAAGCCCCTTTTAAATAAATAGTCAGGCGGTTGATGATGAAGCGGTCTAATTTTGGCGATTCTTTTAACTCTACAGTATAATAAATCTTATTCCTTGTAAATGCTCCTCCTTCGCTAATAAGGCCCATTACAAAAGGGAGCTTTATGTTTTTAACAGCCTGCAAATTATATTCTGCCGGCTCGGAAGATGTAATAAGGCATCCGTATTTTTTAAAAACATCAATGATAATGGGAAGTATATTCTTCTTGGGAGCATTAATATCCACAAGTACAATCCCCGGCTCCATACCCATAATTTTGTGCGTGGCTTTTTTTAGTTTACTCAACATCTTCAGGGCTTTTTCGTTTTTCGGGTCCAGCTCCAGGGCCTGG
>CAZPSS010000055.1:0-7080 GCA_964589565.1 uncultured Planctomycetia bacterium | reverse complement strand
TCTGCTTTGGCTTCGGCCCTTGAAGCTAAAGACCATTACACGCATAGTCATTCGGAAAACGTCACCAAATATGCTACGGCTATTGCGAAAGAGCTGGGTTTGCCTGCTTCGCAAGTTGAGATTATCCGACAGGCCTGCCAGTTACACGACCTGGGCAAAATTGGAATCCATGATTATATTTTAAGAAAGACCGGAAAGCTTTCTCCGGAAGAATGGGATGAAATAAAGATGCATTCTCTGAGAGGGGCGCAGATTTTACAACCAATTGGTTTTTTAAAAGAGATAGCCGAATTAGTCAGGCAGCATCATGAAAGATTTGACGGCAAAGGTTACCCATACAACCTTAGTGGCCAGGATATCCAGCTGGGAGCCAGAATAATGACTGTAACCGACTCTTTCGATGCAATGGTTTCGGAAAGGCCATACCGCAAAGCGCTAAGCCTGCTTCAGGCAAAAGCGGAATTAAAAGCCAATAGCGGCACACAATTTGACCCCGGGATAGTAAAAGTATTTTTGAAATTATTGGAAGCTAAGCCGGATCTGCTGAAAACACAAAAAGTTGTATCTAAATGAAAATTAAAAAAGACATAGAAAACCTGGTTAAAAAGGCAGTGGAAAAGAACGGAAAGCTCAGACCATTGTTAAAGGAGGCCGGCCTGGAAATAAGCTTAGATGACCCCAAGAACAAAAAATTCGGAGATTTTTCTTCCAGCATCGCCCTAACTGTTGCCCAGAAACTAAACAACCCGCCTTTGGCAATTGCCTACAAGCTCCAAGAGGCCTTAGACAAAGAACTGAATTCCTCAAATCTTTGCAAAAAAATCGACAAAATTGAAGTCAAAGAACCGGGCTTTATAAATTTCTTCTTAAATAAAGCCTGTCTGTATGAAATTTTGTTAGAAATAAGAAAAAAGGTAAATAATTTCGGGCGAGTTTCACTGGGCAAAGGCAAAAAAGTGCACATTGAATTCGTCAGCGCCAATCCCACAGGACCCCTGAATGTTGCGCACGGGCGCCAGGCAGCATTTGGCGACAGCTTAGCAAACCTTTTGCAATTCTCGGGATATAGAGTAATCAGAGAATATTATGTGAATGATGAGGGAACGCAGATAGACATTTTAGGAGAATCTGTCCTCGCCAAATACCTGGGAATTCTGGGCATACCGGCGCAATTTCCCGCCTCAGGGTATAGGGGAAAGTATATCGACGGCCTGGCTGATGAATTGGTGCAAAAATACGGCCGCAGATTTGTAGGGGCCGCCCCTGGGCGTTTAGCATTTTTTTCCCGTTTTGCCTGCGGGAAACTTTTGAAAGAAATAAAAACAGCTCTAAATGCCTTTGGGGTAAAGTTTGACTACTGGTTCAGCCAAAAGAAATTAAACAAAACAGGAAAAATCACAAAGGCATTGAAACTTTTAAAGAAAAAAGGGGTGCTTTACCAAAAAGAGGGGGCATGGTGGCTGGCTACCAGCAAATTCGGAGATGATAAAGATAGGGTAGCGATAAAAAGCGACTCAAAACACACTTACATAACCCCCGACATTGCTTACCATCAGACTAAATTTAAGCGAAAATTTACCAGGATGCTCAACATCTGGGGGCCCGACCATCACGGATATATCGGGCGCCTGAAAGCTGCGCTTAGCGCTTTAGGCTATGACGCCGAAAGTCTTACAATCCTGATAGTCCAGCTTGTAACTCTTGCCAAAGCCGAGAAAGTCATTCCTATGTCTACAAGATTGGGGCAAGGTATAACCCTGCAAGATATCATTCAGGCCGTAGGCAAAGATGCGGCCAGGTTTTTCTTCCTGATGAGAAAAAGGGACTCTCATTTGCATTTTGACCTGGAACTGGCCAAAAAGCAATCTTTAGAGAACCCGGTCTACTACATTCAATATGCCTACGCCCGCATCTTAAATATTCTAAAATTCGCCAAAAACACAATGAGATTGCCTCACCCCTTCGGGGTTCGCAATGACAGTTTGAACCTATCTCTATTAAATAAAACCGAAGAGCTGAATCTTATTCAAACACTGGGAAAATTTCCCCCGGTTGTGCAGTCCTGCGCGCTAAATCTTGAGCCGCACAGAATCACTGCTTATTTGCAGGAATTGGCAAAAGACTTCCATCATTACTACGAAAAACATAGAGTAGTTACGCAAGATCCGGAGTTGACTTGCGCGAGACTGGTCTTAATAGATGCCGTAAGGATTGTGCTTAATAACGGCCTGCGCCTTTTGGCTGTATCGGCGCCAGAGAAGATGTGATGTTTCGCTCGCTAAAGTTGTATCTTGGCCAAAATATAGAACGCAACGATTTAATCAAATCTCTATTGGAATACAATTATCAATCCTGCAGGGAAGTTAATCAGGAAGGTGATGTAAGCGTGCGAGGAGGGATTGTCGATATTTTCCCGGCAACTTTTGAAAACCCCATCCGCCTGGAACTTACGGCCAACCGGATAAATTCTATTCGCAGTTTCGATGTAATTTCCGCCCAAACATTAGACAGCCACAAGCTGGTTATTATTTTGCCCCGGAATGTTTTCAGGGCAGGCCCGCCCCGTTCCAAATTGCAAGCTGTCATAGCAACAAAGAATTTGGAACGGGGTAGAATTAAAAAGGCCTATATCGGCTTTGGGGATGAAGTCCCTATTGCCAATTTTGTCGATATAGAGCGCGGCGACTATGTGGTTCATATTAGCCACGGCATTGGCAAGTACCTCGGGATAAAAAGAATAAAGAGTCAAGAAAAATCTTCAAGTTCCTGCCAAAAAGAGATTTTTCTTGACCATATGGAAATCGAATATGCCAAGGGAGATAAACTTTATCTGCCCGTTGAAGAGGTGCATCTGCTTAACAAATATATCGGCTTTAAAGGGCCGCGCCCCCGCCTTTCTAAACTCGGCAGCAAAAGTTGGCAAAGCATAAAAAATAGAGTAAAAAAGGGGGTTTTCTCTCTGGCGGGCGAATTGTTAAGGATACAAGCCGCCCGCTATACTTTAGACGGACACGCTTTTTCTCCCGATAATGATTGGCAGAAACAATTACAGGCGTCTTTCATCTATCAGGAAACACCCGACCAGGCTAAAACTACCCGGCAGGTAAAGCGGGATATGGAGTCTCGCCGCCCTATGGACAGGTTAATTTGCGGCGAAGTCGGATACGGAAAGACTGAAGTGGCCCTTCGCGCCGCCTTCAAGGCAGTGATGGATAATAAACAGGTGGCAATGCTGGTTCCTACCACAATTCTGGCCGAACAACATTGTTATACTTTTAGCCAAAGGTTAAAAGACTTTCCGCTAAATGTGCAAATGCTCAGCAGATTCAAGAGCCCTCGAGAACAGTGCAAGGTTATTTCAGACATACAATCGGGTATTGCAGACATAGTTATCGGCACCCATAGGCTTTTGTCTGCGGATATAAAATTTAAAGACTTAGGGCTGGTCATTATCGACGAAGAGCAGCGTTTCGGCGTAAAACATAAAGAGAAATTAAAAAGCTTTAGGCTTTTAGTAGATGTTTTGACCTTAACTGCCACCCCTATCCCACGCACTCTATATATCTCTTTAATGGGCGCGCGGGATATGTCCATAATAAATACTCCTCCCCTGGGCAGGGTCCCCATCGAAACCAGGGTTTGTGATTATAAAGAGGAGTTAATCAGGAAAAGTATCCATCGGGAAATGGACCGGGGCGGACAATGCTACTTTATCCACAACAGGGTTAAAGACATAGAGAAAATCAAAAAGAATGTAGAAAAGATTGTCCCGGAAGCAAAGGTTTCACTCGCCCATGGCCGGATGCCCGAGAAACAGCTTGAAGAGGTTATGTTAGCCTTCATTCGGGGACACATCGATGTATTAGTAGCGACTACAATCGTCCAATCGGGAATCGACATACCTAACGCCAATACACTTATCGTAAACCGCGCCGACCGCTTCGGCTTATCCGAACTTTATCAGTTAAGAGGCAGGGTCGGCCGCTTTAAGTATAAGGCCTACGCTTATTTCCTCACCCCGCGCGGTTTTCTGCACACAGAAGAGGCTAAAAAACGCCTTAAGGCAATTGAACGTTTTACTGCACTCGGTTCAGGATTTAAAATTGCTATGGAGGATTTAGAGATTCGCGGCGCAGGCAATCTCCTGGGCCCGCAGCAGCACGGCTGGATTTCGGCGGTAGGTTTTGACCTTTACTGCCGCCTGCTTAGAGAAACTGTAAATGAGGTCCAGACTTATGGAGCAAAGCGAACATAAGTCTGTGACCGAATTTATCCCCCCTGTTTTGTTTTCGAAGAAAACAAGGGGGGATTAATACGCATAAACTAATGACAATTACACAGATAACAGCAAAAAAACTGATGACCTCTATAACCATCTGCGTTGTATTAGTTTCGTTTTTTACGCAACCTTCCCCTGCCCAAACAATAGACAAGATTGTCGCCGTGGTAAACGGCGAAGCAATTACCCAAAGCGATATAGACAGGGTTCTGGCCACTGTTGAAGCTGAATATAAAGCCGTATATGACAGTCCTGAAGAATTGGCGCAAAAGCTTAAAGAGATAGGGAAAAATATCATCAATCAAATGGTGGAAGAAAAACTCGTTCTTTCCGAGGCCAAAAAATACGATATTAAAAGCGATGGAGATGAAATAGATGCCCGCATAGAGCAAATCAGGAAAAATTTTCCCGATGAGGAAGAATTTGAAAGAGCCCTTGATGCCCAGGGCCTTACACTGAAAGACCTGCGGGATAGATTTGCCAACCAGCAAATTATGAAAAAGGTGGTTGAATATTTTGTGAGGGCGAAAATCGCGATTGACCCGCGAGAATTACGGCAATATTATCAAGCGCACCAAAAAGACCTGTCCTATCCCGAAAAGGCCAAAGTAAGAAATATTCTCATCAGAGTGGATGAATCTTGCGATGAGTATGAAGCCCTGCAAAGGGCAAGGACGGTCTTGGAGCAGTTGAAGAAGGGTAAAAGTTTTGAGGAATTGGCCAAAAGTTACTCTCAAGGCGCAAATGCCGAAGAGGGGGGAGAGATGGGTTTTATAGAAAAAGGGGCATGGATTAAAGAAATAGATAAAGTAATCTTCAGTCTGGACCCCGGAGAATTTACCGATGTTATAAAAACTCATCAAGGCTATCGCATTTTTAAGGTAGAAGAAAAGAAACCTGAGAAAACCCTCATTTTTTCTGAAGCACAAGATACGATCAGGCAGATTCTATACAGGGAAAAGTTTGCAGAGCTCTTTAAAGAGTGGATAGAAAGTTTAAAGCAAGACGCTTATATTTCTATTAAAGATGAATAAGAAAAGATTAAATGTAGGTATCACAATGGGAGATGCCGCAGGCATCGGGCCGGAAGTTGTGCTTAAAGCACTTAAAGATGAAAGAATCCGCAGTCTGGCAAATTTTCTCATTATCGGCAACTCCTTTGTAATAGAGGAAACCACGCGTATCTCTAAAATAAAGATGGAAGGCATCAGTTTGTTAAATGCAGGAGATATATCTAAGTTAGTATTTGGGCGGAGTATTTCCGCCTACGGGCAAACGGCTTTGGACTGTATCCAAGTAGCGCTACGCTTAATTAAATCCGGAAAGCTCGATGTTCTGGTAACTGCTCCGGTTAATAAACACACTATTAATCAATGCGGATGTCCCTTTACAGGCCACACCGAATATTTGGCTCAGGCCTGCAAGGTAAAGGATTTTGCTATGATGCTAACGGGAGGGCCGTTTAAAGTGGTATTAGTTACCAGGCACATTGCCTTAAGGGAAGTGCCGAAGGCCTTAACTAAAGAGAAGATATACCGGGCCTTGCGTCTGAGCGTATTTGCTTTAAAAAAATACTTTGGAATTAGCCATCCGCGGCTTGGTGTTTGCGGCTTGAATCCCCACAGCGGAGATGAAGGAATTTTAGGCAAAGAGGAAAGTAAAATTATTGGCCCGGCAGTTAGAAAGGCAAAAAAAATGGCCCTGATAGAAGGCCCCTTGTCGGCAGATACCCTTTTTTATTCGGCCTTGCAGGGCAAATTCGATGCTGTAGTTGCGATGTATCACGACCAGGGCCTGATTCCCCTAAAGACTTACGCCTTTCATCAAGGAGTAAACCTTACCCTGGGGCTTCCTTTCGTGCGCACCTCTCCCGACCATGGAAGCGCATATGACATAGCAGGAAAGAACAAGGCCAATCCCGGCTCAATGATTGAGGCGATTAAGCTAGCTGTAAAGATAGGCTCTAGATTGAAAAATAACTAATGTTCAAATAAACATCGGTTTACGGAGTGTTAAGCATATGCTTTTAGCAATAGACATCGGCAATACCAACATAAAGATTGCCTTGTTTAAAGGCGAAAAAATCTTTTGCAGTCGAAGATTGGTTACGGATAAATGCCGGAGCGCCAATCAATGTGAAAGACTTCTTAAAAAAACCTTTAATCCTGGAAAAGTCAGAGCTCTTGATATAGAAGCAATATTAGTCTGTAGTGTAGTGCCTGAGCTGACTTTTGCCTTTAAAAAGGCTCTATCTTCTCTTTTTAAAAAGAGGCCTTTAATTTTAGGAAAAGATATCATCGCTCCTATTAAGAATCTTTACAGAAGGCCCCAGCAGGTCGGGCAGGATAGATTAGCCAATGCCGTAGCAGCAGTTAGCAAGTACGGCAGTCCTGTAATTGTGGTGGATTTCGGGACTGCCCTTACCTTTGATTTGGTAACGGCCGCCGGAAACTATCTGGGAGGAATTATTGTTCCCGGTATGGAAATTTCCCTAAAGGCCTTAATCAGAAATGCTGCTTTACTCCCTGATATAGCCTTGAGCAAACCAGGCCCGCTTTTAGGACGGGAAACAGCCTCTAGTATGAAAAGCGGACTGGTCTACGGATATAGTTTTTTAGTAGAGGGAATATTGCAACAGCTGAAAAAAGAATTAAGTACGAAGTGCTCTGTGGTTGCCACAGGCGGAGAGGCTCCTTTAATGTTGCGTTATTGTAAATCTATCAATAAAATTGATGAAAATTTGACTTTGGAAGGCCTGCGAATAATCCTCCAAAGGAGAAAAGAAACAAAAAAACTCAAAA
>CAZPSS010000054.1:1369-7109 GCA_964589565.1 uncultured Planctomycetia bacterium | reverse complement strand
TAGAAGGAAATCCGGAATAATGCGGGGTGGAGCAGTCCGGTAGCTCGCAAGGCTCGATGGACACAAAACTCAAAGCTGACATTGCGGAATCGGCTGTAGTAACTGAGCTTCTGAAGAGAGGCTTCAGTGTGCTGCGGCCAGTCGGAGATCGACTTCCCTATGATTTAGGTGTTGATCTCGGCGGAAAGGTTATTCGCATCCAGGTGAAGAGTGCTTGGTTTAACGGAAGAGCTAAATGCTACAATGTTGATGTGCGCCGAACCAAGACAAATCGCCGGCATATATTAAGGCAGCGTTACGATGCGAACGACTTTGATTTTGCAATTATCTGCATTGCTGGCTTAAATGTGTTCTACGTGATGCCAGTATCTGTTTTTTCTCGTTATGGAGGCAGCATAACATTTGTGGAATCAGATAAAAGGCAGCGTAAACCGAAGTCAGCTAATTACAGAGAGCGATGGGATTTGTTGTCCAATGGGTCCCTCGGGCGGTAACGTCCGATGGAAAAACCTGTCAAATTCGGTGAAACCCTCGATGTCGCGTCAAGGCAATACCGAGCCAAGCCCTAAATTTAGGGAAGGTGTAGAGACTAGGAGGCAGGAGTCCTGGAAGATTAGGACTAAGGTATAGTCCAGACTACAAACCCAGCACTAATGTCAGAGTAGTCATTAAACTAAAATTAGTGCCGGGGCAGTGAAAACTGTAGCAGTAAGCATAACCTTGAGGTCGTCCGTTCAAATCGGACCCCCGCTACCATAGTTCAAGTTGCAAAAGCCGCCGTTACTTTTTTTGAGGCGGCTTTTTGCTTTTTGTGGTAAAGGTTATTGCCGAAGGCGTAACCCCTCGGTCTCGGTTGGAATACACAAACCTTAATTAAGCTATAGACCATATACGCAACTTCAGTTCGGTATTTTTGCTCCGCTCGCTGAATTTTTTTGCCGACTTGTTGGACTTACAGCTCGCAAATTTGGCGGAATTCTCTCGTAAGAGGATAATTAGGCTGTTCTCGGTCAGTTCCGCCATTTGCTCGCTGTAAGTCCTAACAAGTCATCTGCCAAAAAAATTCTAATGCTCGCTTCGCAAAAACACCGAACTGAAGTTATATTGTAATATGTTGACATCTTAGTATAAGCTGGCAAGGGTTCGCCTTTGGAGCGCAGAGAGATTACGACTTGTATTTCTTGCTCTTCTTTCACTTGTTTTACCGGGTTAATCTCGTGAGCTACCTGCGGCGAACCCTTGCCACCCGTAACTGAGGGACTACTCGAAGGCAATTTTCTTGATTGACGCAAGGCCGCTCTATCTGGTATAATAAATTGGACTTACCCCGTCTCGTAAGAAGTGCCAAAATTCTGTTCCATAATTTTGGCACACTCGACAGGGTCAATTCGCACAAACTGAAGAAGAAAAACTTAAGTAGATGGACTTATGTCGCACTTTGCGCTCCATAAGTCCAGTGCTCATTGAGGAGACTTAAGATGATTAAAAGATATACACTTCCCGGAATGGGCCGGATTTGGGAGGATGAAAATAAGTTCCGCCAGATGTTGGAGGTGGAACTCTTAGTTTGTGAGGCACAGCACCGGGAAGGCAAAATTCCTAAAGAAGCCTTGATTAATATCAAACAAAAGGCCAAAGTCAACCCTGAGCGCATTCAAGAGATAGAAAACAAAACTCACCACGATATCATTGCTTTTGTAAGCCAGGTCTGTGAAAATCTGGGCAAATATTCGCGCTATTTTCATCTCGGCCTGACCTCCAGCGACCTTTTAGATACAGTCCTGGCAGTAAATTTAAGAGAGGCGGCAAAACTTTTAATCGGGGATATCAAGAAGCTTCTCACTTCTTGCGCCAAAAGGGCCAGGGAACATAAGGGGACCATTTGCGCAGGCCGCACACACGGCATCTATGCCGAGCCAATTACTTTTGGGCTCAAACTTGCCCTTTTTTATGATGAGATGGGCAGAAATTTAAAAAGGATGCAGGAAGCGCAGGAAAACATAAGCTACGGCAAGATTTCCGGCGCGGTGGGCACATATGCGCATCTTGGGCCGGCGGTCGAAGAATATGTTTGTAAAAAATTAAATCTCAAACCCGCGGGCATTTCTACTCAAATAATTCCCCGGGACAGGCACGCCCAATTTATAACCTGCCTTGCTCTTATCGGCAGTTCTTTAGAAAGATTTGCCCTGGAGATCCGGCATCTTCAGCGCAGTGAAGTAGCTGAAGCCCTGGAGCCTTTTGCCAGGACGCAAAAAGGCTCCAGCGCTATGCCCCATAAGCGCAATCCCATTCTTTGCGAAAGAATCGCAGGGCTTGCCCGCATTTTAAGAGGTAATGCCCAGGTGGCGTTGGAAAATATTGCCCTCTGGCACGAAAGAGACATTAGCCATTCTTCCGCGGAAAGGGTGATTATTCCTGATTCTACGATTTTGCTTGACTATATGCTCCAGAAGCTTGGCTGGATTATAGAAAATTTGGTAGTTTATCCGGAAAAGATGGAAGAGAATTTACAGGAAAGCCGCGGCTTAATCTTTTCCCAGCGAGTGCTTTTAGCCTTGATGGAGAAGGGCCTGCCGCGCAGCGAAGCTTATGATTTAGTGCAGGATGCGGCATCCCGCGTATGGGAGACAAATTTGGATTTTAAGGATGTTTTGATGAACGATGCGCAGATTAAGAGGCATCTTAGTTCCAGGGAGATTGAGAGTTATTTTGACTTTAAGTATTATTTGAGATATGCAGATAAAATATTTAGAAAGATAGGCCTATGAAAAAAGGAAAACTCCTTTACGAAGGTAAGGCCAAAAGGGTCTACGAGACAGATATGCCCGAACTGTTGATTCAGGAATTTAAGGACGACGCTACTGCCTTTGATGCCGCCAAGCGCGGCACGATTGAAGATAAAGGCATCTGTAACAATAAAATTTCCGCCTGCCTGTTTCATCTTTTGGACTCGCGGGGCGTGCCCACGCATTTTGTTAAGGTGTTGAACGAGCGTGAAATGCTGGTGAAAAGGCTGGAAATTGTGCCGGTTGAGGTAACTATCCGCAATATTGTAGCCGGAGGTATGGCCAGGATGTTCGGCCTTGGAGAAGGCCAAAAGCTTAAGATACCTGTCCTGGAATATCATTATAAAAGTGACGCCCTGCACGATCCGTTGATTAATCGCTACCATATCCTGGCGCTGGAGTTGGCCGAGGAGCGGGAAATGAAGGCAATCGACCGCTATACATTTGAGGCTAATAATATCCTGCTTGAGTTCTTTGACCAGCGCGGCCTGAAACTTGTTGATTTTAAATTGGAATTCGGCCGGCATAAGGGTAAAATTTTGTTGGGCGATGAAATCTCTCCCGATACCTGCCGGTTATGGGATAAAGCCACGAATAAAAAATTAGACAAGGACAGATTCCGCCGCGACCTGGGAGAAACAGAGCAGGCCTATCAGGAAGTATTAAGAAGGGTATGCCAAAAAGACACAGTATAACCTATAAAAAAGCAGGCGTAGATATTGACAAGGCCGAGGGCTTTGTCCGGGACATTAAACGGCTGGTTAAGTCCACATATCGTCCCGGCTGCTTGGGCAATATCGGCTCTTTTGGAGGGTTTTTCCAGCTTTCCAAAAGATACAAAAATCCTGTTTTGGTTTCATCCTCCGATGGCGTAGGCACAAAATTGAAGCTCGCCTTCCTGGCCGACATTCACGATACTGTGGGCATTGATCTGGTAGCAATGAATGTGGATGACTGCGTCTGCTCGGGCGCAGAGCCGCTTTTTTTCTTAGACTATATCGCTACAGGAAAACTGGCGAAAAAAAAATTAGTTGAGGTTATGAAAGGTGTTGTCAACGGCTGCAGAGAGGCTAATTGCGCCTTAATAGGCGGAGAGACCGCGGAGATGCCTGATTTCTATCAGGAAGGAGAATATGATTTATCAGGATTTTGCGTAGCAGTAGCAGAAAGAAAGAGAATAATCGATGGCTCTAAAATAAAGTTGAGAGATAAAGTAATCGGCCTGGCCTCTTCCGGACTACATTCCAACGGTTTTTCTCTGGTAAGAAAGTTATTTTCGCAAAAAGAACTCAAAAAGCGGGCTAAGGAATTTCTGACGCCAACGCGGATTTACACCAAACCCATCTTGTCACTGCTCCAAGCTCCAAGCTCCAAGCTCCAAGCCCCTATTAAGGGAATCGCCCACATTACCGGCGGCGCTTTTATTGACAAGATTCCCCGCATAATTCCTCAAGGCCTGGCGCTGCAAATATACAAGAACTCCTGGCCTATGCCTAAAATTTTTCTGGAGATTAAAGAGCGCGCCGGCCTCAAAGCGCAGGAGATGTTTCGCACCTTTAATATGGGGATAGGGATGGTCTTGGTGGTTTCGCCTGAAAATCCCGAAAGGATAATCAAATTCCTCAGGCGTAGATTTGCTTTGCAATCCTGGGTGATCGGCGAAATAGTTAAGGGAAAAAAGGAAGTAATACTGTGAGAATTTTGGTCATTGGTTCAGGCGGGCGGGAGCATTGTCTGGTTTGGAAGATTGCCCAGTCGGGCCGGGTCAGGGAAATCTTCTGCGTCCCGGGAAATGGGGGAACCGAAAGCCTGGCTAAAAATATCCATATTGCCCTCGATGATATTAAGGCCTTAGGCGATTTTGCCCAGGAGAAAAAGATTGATTTGACAGTTGTGGGGCCTGAGCTCCCTTTAGTTAAGGGTATCGTTGATGAGTTTCAAGGGCGAGGCTTAAAAGTGTTCGGCCCGCGGCAGGAACTGGCTCTTTTAGAAGGCAGTAAAGTCTTTGCCAAGGAAATAATGGCTAAATTTTCTCTGCCTACTGCCGATTTCGGCGCCTTTTCCAATAGAACCCAGGCAGAAAATTACATTCGCAAAAAAGGCGCGCCGATTGTGGTCAAGGCCGACGGTTTAGCTGCCGGAAAAGGAGTATTTGTCTGCGGCAGCGTTGAGGAGGCGCTGGAGGCTTTAAAGATAGTTATGGTGGATAAAAGCTTTGGCGAAGCGGGAAATCAGATAGTGGTTGAACGCTGTTTGGCGGGCGAGGAGGCCTCGGTCATGGTGTTTTCCGACGGGAAAAATATGGCGCCTTTGGCTTCTTCACAAGACCACAAAAGAATTTACGACGGCGATTGTGGAGCAAATACCGGCGGTATGGGCGCCTATTCGCCTGCTCCGGCCGTTACGGATGCACTTAAACAAAAGGTTAACAGGGACATTTTACAGCCTTTAATGCGCGGTTTAAATAACGAAGGCAAAAAATATGTCGGCATGCTTTATTTAGGCCTGATGCTCACCGAAGGCGGCCCTCAGGTTTTGGAATTTAATGTGCGCTTTGGCGATCCCGAGACCCAGGCAATATTGCCCAGATTAAAGAATGATTTGGTGGAGGTAATGCTGGCTGCAATCGAAGGTGAGTTAGACAAAGTGAATTTAGTTTGGGACAGCCGCGCCTGCATTTGTGTAGTTATAGCCTCAGGAGGCTATCCGCGGGATTATGAAAAGGGTAAAGAGATTCTTGGGTTAGAGCAGGCAGCCAAACTTTCGGATACATTTGTTTTTCATGCCGGAACAAAGAAAGAAAATGAAAAGTATTTTACCTCGGGCGGACGGGTCTTGAACGTAGTATCTTTAGGGGATAATCTGGAAAAGGCCAAAGCCCGCGTCTATCAGGCAATTGAGAAAATAAACTTTGAAAAGATGCATTTTCGCCGGGACATTGGCTGGAGAGC
>CAZPSS010000054.1:0-1269 GCA_964589565.1 uncultured Planctomycetia bacterium | reverse complement strand
AAATAAGGAAGTAATAATGGAGAGAATAAGCGTTGGTATAGTAATGGGCAGCAAATCCGACCTGCCTGTGATGTGCGGGACAGAAAAGATGCTGCGTAGTTTTGGGGTAAAGCCGGAGGTAAAGGTTCTTTCGGCGCACCGCACGCCCCTTGCCACTATCAGTTATGCGGTTTCAGCCAGGCAAAGGGGCCTTAAGGTAATTATCGCCGGCGCCGGGGGCGCTGCGCATTTAGCCGGCGTGATTGCCGCGCACACAACTTTGCCGGTTATCGGCGTGCCGATGCAGACTCACAGCCTTAAAGGGATTGATTCTTTATTTTCTACAGTGCAGATGCCATGCGGTGTGCCGGTAGCCACAATGGCCATTGGAAAATCCGGGGCGAAAAACGCCGCCATTTTAGCGGCGCAGATCCTGGCTCTCGAGGATAAAAAATTGCAGAAGAAATTAACGCAGTTCAAAAAGAAACTCGCCGCCTCAATTAAGGGAAGACAAAAATAAAGGAGGCAGAAATGATCCAGCAGATTATAGAGCAGAACCTTTTAGGAAACCGCATTCTGGATTACCTGATTTCTGCTCTGCTGCTCTTAATAGGCTTTGGCGTTATTAAGGTATTCCAGCGCCTTATTCTCAGGCGCTTAAAAGTATGGGCGGAGAAAACTGCCGCTACCCTGGATGATTTCCTTGTCCAGATTATTCAAAGTATACTTCTTCCCTTAGCCTATTTTGGCGCTGTCTATTTAAGTGCAACTACTTTGAATTTAAATCCTCTGCTAAAAAGAATCATCGATATTATAGGGATGTCCGTTCTGACGTTATTTACCGCGCGTTTAGCCACAGCTCTTGCAGGTTATGGGTTTGATGTTTACCGGACAAAAAGAGGTAAAGACCTAAATTTAGAGCGCAGTCTAAATGGGATTCTAAAAGTAATAAAGACAATTGTATGGGCGTTAGCTATTGTCTTTTTGTTGGATAATCTGGGATTCAAAATATCAGCCGTTATTGCCGGTTTAGGTATCGGCGGTGTAGCGGTAGCTTTAGCCGCCCAGGCAATTTTAGGAGATTTATTTAGTTATTTCGCTATATTATTTGACCACCCGTTTGAAGTCGGAGATTTTATTATATCAGGAGAGTATCTGGGGACCATTGAACATATTGGAATCAAGACTACGCGCATGCGCAGCCTAAGCGGAGAGCAGTTAGTCTTTTCTAATACCGACCTTACTAAATCCCGCCTGCGCAACTATAAAAGGATGGGAAAGAGAAGGGTT
>CAZPSS010000053.1:0-7116 GCA_964589565.1 uncultured Planctomycetia bacterium | reverse complement strand
ACATACAAGTAATAAATTCTATTCTAACAATTCGCTGCACCCGCCAAAAAGCTGGTGCTTTTTGGCGGATGAGCTCAAACGTTATAGCAAAATAATATGAAAATAAAAGGTAGGGCCCATAAGTTTGGCAACAATGTTAATACCGATGAGATAATTCCGGCCAGGTTTTTGAATATCAGCGATGCCGGGGAATTGGGGCGGCATTGTATGGAAGGAATACAGCCGGGTTTTGTGAGCAAAGTGGAGCGGGGAGACATAATAGTAGGGGGTAAAAACTTTGGATGCGGGTCGTCTCGCGAGCACGCACCGGTTTCGATTAAGGCCTGCGGTATTTCTTGTGTTATTGCTGAAAGCTTTGCCCGCATTTTTTACCGCAATGCTATTAATATCGGCCTTCCTATTTTAGAATGTAAACAGGCTGATAAAATTGCTAAAAATGCTTTATTGGAAATAGATTTAACCGGGGGAATGGTTAGGGATTTAGCCAAAAACAAAATCTATTTTGCCCAGAGTTTTCCCGGGTTTATGCAGGAGTTGATTAAAGCAGGAGGATTGATGCGGTGGGTAAGGAAAAAATATACAAAATAGCGGTAATTGCCGGCGACGGGACAGGCCCGGAGGTAGTCAGAGAAGGCTTGAAGGTTTTGCAGGCGGTAAGTAAAATTGCCGGTTTTCAATATACCCTTAAGCAATTTGATTATGGCGCGGAGCATTATTTAAAGACTAAAGAGGCGCTTCCTGACGCCGCTCTTGAAGAATTTAAGAAGTTTGACGCTATTTATCTGGGCGCTGTGGGCGATCCGCGGGTGAAGCCGGGGATATTGGAGCAGGGGCTTCTTTTGAAGTTGAGATTTGGCCTGCGTCAATATATCAATTTGCGCCCGGTAAAACTTTATCCCGGCGTACGGACACCTTTGAAAGATAAGAAGCCGCAGGATATTGATTTTGTAGTGGTGCGCGAAAATAACGAAGGGCTTTATGTCGGAGAGGGCGAATTTATTAAAAAAGGCAGCAAAGATGAAGTGGCCCTTCAGGTCTCCCGTAACAGCCGGGGCGGGGTTGAGCGCTGTATCCGTTATGCGTTTGAGTTTACCCGCAGGCGCAATAAGAGAAAGAAGCTTACCCTTTGCGGCAAGACCAATGTTTTAACTTTCGCCTGGGACTTATGGGAGAGGACTTTCAATGAGGTGGCCGGCGAATATCCGGATATTACAACCGACTATGCCCATGTTGACGCCACCTGTATGTGGATGGTGAAAAATCCGGAGTGGTTTGATGTAATCGTTACCGATAATATGTTCGGCGATATCATTACCGACCTGGGGGCAATGATTCAGGGCGGGATGGGTATTGCCGCGGGCGGAAATATCAATCCTGAAGGCGTTTCTATGTTTGAGCCCATCGGCGGCTCAGCGCCGAAATATACCGGAAAGAATGTAATCAATCCTTTGGCGGCAATTTGCGCCCTGGAAATGCTGCTCAGGCAGTTGGGCGAAGATAAGGCTGCGCAGATGGTGGAAAACTCGGTAATGTATGTAACCGGCAATAAGCTCAAGAGCCTTTCAGCGGGCAGGATGGGCTATTCCACCGGCGAAGTCGGAGACCTGGTAACGGAGAACTTAAAATGAAAAAATATAACGTAGCGGTAGTGGGAGTCGGGGCAGTGGGGGAAGAAATGCTGCGCGTTTTGCGCCAGCGCAGGTTCCCTGTGAATGAATTGCGTGTTTTTGCCCGCAGCTGCCGTGAGATTGTGGTAGATAATCAAAAGTATAATGTGGAGAAGGTTTCCGCCGAAGGCTTTCAGGACGTTGACATTGCTTTGTTTGCCGGCACCGAAGGCGAAAAGGGCGCGGCGGTAACTTATGCCCCGGAAGCAATAAAAAGAGGGGCAGTAGTTATTGATAACGGCGCGGACTTTCGCCTGAAGAAAGACGTGCCTTTGGTAATTCCTGAGGTAAATCCGCAGGACGTAAAAAAGCACAAAGGGATTATCGCCAACCCTAATTGTTCTACTATTCAACTGGCTGTAGCCATTGCCCCGATTTATAAAAAGGCGGGGATAAAAAGAATGATTGTCTCTACCTATCAGGCCGCCTCAGGCGCGGGAAGGAAAGCGGTGGATGAATTAATAGCCCAATCAAAAGAATTTTTATCCACGGGCGCGGTTGGCGAGGTCAAGGCGCTTCCCGCCAGAATTGCTTTTAACGTTTTTCCTCAAATCGGCAGTTTTGGGGAGGCAGGCTATACGACCGAAGAGTGGAAAACAGTTGAAGAGACGCACAAGATTTTACACACCCGCAGGATGAAGATCAGTTCGACTGCTGTCCGTGTGCCTGTGGCCGTTGGCCATAGCCAGGCGGTATATCTTGAGACCGTTAAGAAAATTTCGGCTGGCCGGGTAAGGGAATTGCTGAAGAAGGAAGCGGGAATAAAAGTGGTTGATGAGGCCGGGGATGGGAAGCAGCGTTCTTACCCCACAGCTATTGACGCTGCCGGCCGTGATGAAGTTTTTGTCGGGCGAATAAGAGTTGACCCCTTTGTTAAAAATGGGCTGTGGCTATGGGTGGTGGCCGATAATCTGCGCAAAGGCGCAGCCCTGAATGCTATTCAAATAGCGGAATATCTAATAACTGCTAAATTGTTAAACTGTTAAATTGCTGAATTTCAATGTAACAATGTAACAATGTAGCAATGTAGCAATGTAGCAATGCAGCAATTTATAAGATGCGGAATATTAAATTGACCATTGAATATGACGGCACCGGTTATGCCGGGTGGCAGGTCCAGAATAGTCACGCCTCACATCTCACGCCTCACACGTCAAAAACGATACAAGACACAATAGAAAAAGCCCTTCAGAGAATACTCCAGGAAAAAATACGATTAATTGGGTCGGGAAGGACCGATGCCGGAGTTCATGCTCAGGGGCAGGTAGCAAATTTCAAAACCAAATCCGAACTTGATTGCAAAAATATACAAAAGGGGCTGAACGGTATTTTACCCAAAGATATCCGTATTAAGCAGGCCGAGCCCGCCCGCCCGGATTTTCACGCCCGTTTTTCCGCTCGAAGTAAACTTTATCGTTATAGCATTGTCAATCATTCTTTTGTTTCGCCTTTTTTGCGCCGCCATTGTTATTTGGTAAGATATGCGTTAGATACGGGAAAGATGCGCCGGGCAGCGGATGAGCTTTTAGGGAAGCATAATTTCAGGTCTTTTCAGGCAGTAGATAAGAAGCAAAGGCCCTCTGTGCGGAAAATTTTGCGCCTGGATATCCGCAGGAGCAAAAATCTTATCTATTTAGATATCCATGCCGATGGCTTTCTTTATCGGATGGCGCGCAATATTGCAGGCACCCTCATCGAGGTTGGCCGGGGAAGGCTTAGGGCCCAGGATATAAAGGAGATACTGAAGGCCAAGGACAGGAAGTGCGCCGGCCCCTGCGCTCCCGCCAAAGGCCTGTGCCTGATGGATGTTAAATATAAAAAGGGGTTGACATGGCCTCAATCTTATGGTATACTTCATTTTTCTTGGTATAGGAAAGTATAAATAGGATACCACTTCGAAAATCGCTTAGAGTTATCGCCGATACCCCTGCGGGGCACGAGAGGCGATTTTCTTGATGGTATAGGAAATGAGGTAGAATATGAACACGAACAAGACATATGTCGCCAGCCCAAAGAAAATCAAAAGAAAGTGGTATTTGATTGACGCCAAAGACAAAATCCTGGGCCGCATTGCTACTTGCGCAGCAAGCATTCTGCGCGGGAAGCATAAAACCATCTTTACGCCTTTTATGGACTGCGGAGATTATGTAGTAATTGTCAACGCAAAGGACATCAGGGTCAGCGGTAAAAAGATGCAGGAAAAGCTCTATAAGCGTTATTCCGGGTATCCCGGCGGATTGAAGCAAACGCCGTTGGAAGAATTGCTTAAACGCAAGCCTACAGAGGCGCTGAGGCATGCAATTAAAGGAATGCTTCCCAAAGGCCCTTTAGGCAGAGATACCTTTAAGAAATTAAAGATCTATGCGGGAAGCGAGCATCGGCACAAGGCGCAAAGCCCAAAAGTTCTGGAGTGCTAATTTATGGAAAAAGAAAGAATTCAGGCAACAGGCAGAAGAAAAAGAGCGGTAGCCAGGGTTACTCTTTTGACAGGCGGAGGCAAAGTTACAATTAACGAAAGGACAATAGAGGACTTCTTTCCGATAAAGGCCCTTCGTATTTGTATTTTGCAGCCGTTAATGACGACCGACTCCCTGAAAAAATACGATGTTTGTGCTAAGGTAAACGGCGGAGGTATAGCCGGCCAGGCCCAGGCAGTGCGTCACGGAATCGCCCGGGCTTTACTTAAAGTAAACGATGGTTTTCGCTCTAATTTAAAAAGCGCCGGTTTCTTGAGGCGGGACCCGCGAATGAAAGAGCGCAAGAAATACGGACAAAAAGGGGCGCGCGCGCGTTTCCAATGGACTAAGCGGTAATAGGAGGCAGATAATTTAGTTCACGGTTCACGGTTCACGGTTCATAGTTTGGAGCCTACTTTTATCGAGGAAATTGCTTGACGGAGTGGGCTTTTTTGTTTTATAATAACCATTATGGTTTGTCCCGCCTCGTAAGAAGTGTCAAAATTCTGTTCCATAATTTTGACACACTCGGCGGGATTAATTCGCGCACACTAAAGTAGAATAACAAGGGAGATGAGCTTACAAAAATTGTAAATTTTCGTAAGCTCAGCGCTCATTAAGATGATAAGGGTAGCGGTAGTAGGGGCGACAGGGTATGCCGGGGAAGAGTTGCTGAGGATTCTAATCAGGCATCCGCAGGTTAAGGTTAACTCGGTTTCGGCTAAAATAGACGCGCCGCAAAAGATTAGCAGGATTTTTCCTGAGCTCGGCGGAAAGTTAGATTTAGTCTGTCAGGAGCCGGATTTCTCAAAGATTGTGCCTGAGTGTGAAATGGCTTTCCTGGCTCTTCCGCATCGGGTATCTATGGAGGTGGCGCCGGAGTTCCTTAAGACCGGAAAGAAAGTTATCGACTTAAGCGCAGATTACAGATTAAAGAATGCATCCGTCTATGAGAAATGGTACGGCATAAAGCATAAAAACCCCGGATATCTTGCGCAGGCAGTTTATGGCCTGCCCGAACTTTACAGAGAAAAAATCAGGCAGGCGAAGCTTCTGGCTAACCCCGGCTGTTATCCTACGGGAATAATTCTGGGCTGCCTTCCTCCTTTAGCAAAAAGCCTTATTGAGAGACAAAATATTATCGTAGACGCTAAAACCGGCTTAAGCGGCGCCGGAAGGGAAAAAGAGGCTAAACTTTTTCCTGAGATGCAGGACAATTTCCGCGCCTATAAGGTTGATGCGCATCAGCACGCCCCGGAAATAAATCAGGAGTTATCTAATTTTAGCGGGCAAAAGCTGGAAATTACCTTTACTCCGCATCTTATTCCTATAAAGAGGGGTATCCTGAGCACAATTTATCTTCAGTTGAAAAAGACGCTTTCGCAGCAGGAGGCTCAAAAGCTATACCAGGATTTTTATCGAGATGAGCCGTTTGTAAAGGTTTTGCCGCAGGGAACACTCCCTCAAATTAAAGACGTAGTTAAAACAAATTTCTGCCATATAGGCCTGAAGATAAATCCGGCAAAGAAAATAGCTATTGTTATTTGCGCCATTGACAACTTAGTCAAGGGTGCCTCCGGACAGGCAGTGCAAAATATGAATATTATGTATGGCTTTAAAGAGACAGAGGGTTTAGAATGAGGCTCGTTCAGGGAGGAATAACGGCGGCAAAGGGCTTTAGCGCTTCGGGAATCCATTGCGGCATAAAATACAGAAATAAAGATTTGGCCTTGATATATTCACGGGTGCCCTGCGCGGCTTGCGGGGTATTTACCCGGAATAAGGTGCAGGCAGCGCCTGTAAAAGTGGCTCAGGCCCATCTTAGAAATAGCAGGGCCCAGGCCGTGGTAATTAATAGCGGAAACGCCAATTGCTGCACAGGAAGACAGGGAATCAGCGATGCCCGCAGCATTTGCAGGGTTGTGGCTAAGAGTTTGGGCATAAACATTAAAGATGTTTTAGCGGCTTCCACGGGAATTATCGGCAAGAGGCTGCCTTTAGAAAAAATAAAAAAGGCAATAAGGCATTTAGTAGACAGTTTGAGCCCTCAGGCGGGTCTGGCGGCTGCTGAGGCAATTATGACTACGGATACCCTGCCTAAAGAGATTTCGGTGGAGGTAAAGATAGGCAAGGTTGCAGTGAGGATTGGGGGAATGGCCAAAGGCGCGGGGATGATTGAACCCCATTTAGCCACGATGCTGGGTTTTATCAGCACCGATGCGGCAATAGATAAAAAAAGGCTAAAGAAAGCGCTCCGGGAGGCGGTGGCTCATTCTTTCAATTCCATTACTGTGGAAGGAGATACCAGCACCAATGATACGGTTTTGATTCTGGCTAACGGTTTAGCCGGTAATAAAAACTTTAGCCCTGAAGAATTCAAAATTTTTCAAAAGGCCCTTAACTTTGTTTGCCTTTCCCTGGCAAAGATGATTATTAAAGATGCCGAGGGCGCAAGCAAGTTTGTGGAAATTTATGTAGAAGGAGCAAGAAATACTGTTCAGGCAAGGAAGGTGGCTTTTAAGGTGGCCAATTCTGCTTTGGTAAAAACCGCCCTTTTTGGCCAGAACCCTAATTGGGGAAGGATTGCAGCCAGCGCAGGCTCTGCCGATAACGCCGTTAGGGCGCAAAGCCTGGATATCTATTTAGGCGCAATAAAGGTGTTGGGAAAAGGCCTTGCTTTAAAGGTAAATCAGCAAAAGTTAAATAATCTTTTTAAAAAGGGCCACATTCAGATAAGGCTTAAGCTGGGTTTGGGTAAATTTACCGCTCGTGTATTTACCTGCGACCTTTCCCACAAATATGTGGACATTAACGCCAAATATCAAGAAAATTGCCTTCGGCAATAACCTTAATAGGCAATTTTCGTCCTCCGCTTCGCGAAGGACTAGGACGATCCTGAACGAAGAGAAGGATCTCGCAGTGGTATCCGCTATATACTTTTCTATACCATAAAAGATGAAAAAGGCAATTGCGAAGGCAGACATTTTAATTGT
>CAZPSS010000052.1:0-7424 GCA_964589565.1 uncultured Planctomycetia bacterium | reverse complement strand
CGGCGATGAGCAGGGAAGAGGCAATAAAGTCAATCGAGGCAGGGATAGAGGTGTTTGAAGAAGAATTGGCAAAGGGGATAGATATAATCGGAACAGGCGATATGGGAATCGGCAATACCACGGCTTCTTCCGCAATTGCCGCCTCTTTTACCGGCAAACCGGTAGAAGATTTAACCGGAAGAGGAACAGGGGTTGATGAAAAGACTCTTTCAAATAAGATTGCCGTGATTAAAAAAGCCCTTAAGGTAAATAAGCCCGACTCCCGGGATGCAATTGATGTGCTTTCTAAAGTAGGCGGATTTGAAATCGGCGGGCTTGCCGGTGTAATTTTAGCCGCTGCTTCCGGAAGAATCCCTATAGTGATTGATGGATTTATCTCAGGAGCCGCTGCCCTTATAGCTGAGCATTTGCAACCAACGGTTAAAGATTATCTTATTGCTGCGCACTGCTCTGTCGAAAGAGGCCATAAGATTGTCCTGGATTATATGGGCTTGAGTCCTCTTCTAAGTTTGGACTTAAGATTGGGGGAGGGCACCGGAGCAGCATTGGGGATAAGTTTAGTTGAAGCGGGCATAAAAATAATGACTGAGATGTCCACTTTTGAAGCCGCCGGCGTATCCGAAAAGACAAAAGATGCCCAATAAATTGGGCAACTACACTGCGCTAATGTAGTTTGCCGATTTATCGGCGAATGATGAAGGCCTAATGAAAAGATTTCTAATTGCTCTGCAATTTTTAACTGTTCTGCCCATAAAGATTAAGTCCGGGGTAAAAAGGAAAGACTTTGGCGCCGCGCTTGTCTATTTTCCCATAGCCGGCGCATTGATCGGGCTCTCACTGGCCTTAATTCTGCTTGTTTTCGGTTTCCTGCCGCATTTAGTTACGGCTGTGCTGGTTCTAATCGGGTCAATCGTTATAACCGGCGGCTTGCATTTGGATGGTTTCGCCGATACCTGCGACGGATTTTATGGTTCTCGCCCCAAAGAAAAAATTTTAGAGATAATGCAGGATAGCCGGGTGGGTGTAATGGGAGCGATAGGAATAGCGAGCCTTTTGCTTTTAAAATTTAGCTTAATAGCCAGCCTTCCCCAGAATATTCTTTGTAAGGCATTAATTATGATGGTTGTATTTGCCAGGTGGTCTTGTGTTTTGGCATGCTATACATCTAATTATGCCCGCAAGGAAGGAAAAGCTAAATATTTTGTAGAATGTGCCGGCAAAAGAGAACTTCTTATCGGCGGCCTCTTTACAACAGCTTCATTCTTATTATTGCTTAAATTCAAAGGCGCTATCTTGCTGATTCTTTCTTTATTTCCGGTATTTTTATTTATAAATTACGTAAAGAAAAAAATCGGCGCAATGACCGGAGATACAATTGGCGCAACAAGTGAAGTTGCGGAAATATCCGTTCTTTTCTTTGCCTTGATTTGCTTAAGGGGATAATGTTTTTACTAATTTCCTGCTATATTGCCGACTTGATTTTCGGCGACCCGGAGTGGTTTCCTCATCCTGTGAGGGGAATAGGCCGGCTGATAAGTTTCATGGATAATAGGTTGAGGGGAACCAACGGTAAATGGAAGGAGCGAATAAAGGGAGCAATATTGGTCTTTGTTGTAGTGGGAATAAGTACTTGCCTTGCATATCTATTCATAGAACTCTCAAAAGGGTTGAGTCCCTTCCTGGGAAATTTGGCCTGGGTCTATTTAGGTTACTGTTCCCTTTCCATAAAGGATTTACAGGTTAAGGCAAAGGCAATTGCCCGGGCTTTAAAAAAGAACTCTCTTGCCCGGGCCCGCAAGGAACTTTCTAAAATTGTCGGCAGAGACACCGGGCAGTTGAGCAAGGAAGGAGTAACGACGGCTGCAATAGAAAGCATTGCCGAAAACACCAATGACGGTATTATAGCGCCTCTAATTTACCTGATTTTGGGAGGGCCTGTTTTGGCTTTCGCTTATAAGAGCATAAACACCATTGATTCGATGATAGGCTATAAGAATGAAAGGTATCTTCATTTTGGCTGGTTTGCGGCGCGATTAGACGACATCGTTAATTTTATTCCGGCGCGGATCTGCGGATTCTTGATAGCGGTCTCTTCGCTTCCCGCAATGACAAGGTCTTTTAAGATAATGTTCAGAGACGGCAGGAAACACCCTTCTCCAAATAGCGGGGTTTCAATTGCCGCTATGGCCGGGGCCCTGGGAATAAGATTAGGGGGGCCTTCTGCATATCACGGCAAACTTGTAGAGAAACCATATTTAGGAGAAAAGAAAAGACCTATCCACACTGCTTTTATAAATGAGGCCTTGAATATAAGTTTGCTTAGTTCTGCTCTAACGGTTTTCATAGGAACTTTGTTGAAATGGATAATTTAATTTTTTCACATGGCGGAAATATCTGCGAGGTTAAGAGAAAGTACGGAAAAGAGCTCATCGATTTTAGCGCAAATATCAATCCTTTGGGCCTGCCGCAAAGTGTAAAGAAAGCTATTTATAAAAATTTTGATAGAGTTCTACATTATCCTGATTCCAAAGCAAGCAATATTACTCAAAAAATCGCTAAATACTGGGGGATAGATAAAGAGAATATCCTTCTCGGAAACGGCTCTGTGGAATTTATCTATCTTATTATGTCGGCTTTCAAGCCAAAGACCACCCGCATACCCACGCCTACCTTTTCGGAATATGAACGTGCGGCAAGAAGCGTAAAGAGTAAAATTCGGTTTGTAAGACTTAAAGAGAAAGAAGGCTTTCGCCTCGATGTATCTCAACTCGGCAATGCAGATATTTCTTTTCTCTGCAACCCCAATAATCCCACAGGCAATCTTATTTTGCCGTCATTGCGAGGAGTCCCGAGATTTCGGGACGACGAAGCAATCTCAAGTGGCGAGATTGCTTCGCTCGCTACGCTCGCTCGCAATGACGAAGGTTTGCTCGTTGTTGACGAAGCCTTTATGGATTTTTTACCAGACCAGAAGAATTATACTTTAATTTGGCGGGCTGTAGAAAACAGAAGAATAGCCGTGCTGCGCACCTTCACTAAGTTCTTTGCTTTGCCCGGGTTAAGGCTGGGTTATCTCATTGCCCATAAAGAGACTGTCAACAGGTTAAAACAACACCAGGCCCCCTGGAACACAAATGCCTTAGCGCAATTGGCGGCAGAGTTGATTTTAGAGGATAAAGACTATATCAAAAAGGCTCATAAGCTTATCGAAAAAGAAAGGCAGTTTCTTTCAAAGCAACTAAGCAAAATTAACGGATTAAGGCCATATCCTTCAGTAACAAATTTCCTTTTGGTAAAAATAGAGCTCGCCGGTTTGCCTTCAGCATCTTTACAAGAATTGCTTCTTGAAAAAGGGATTCTCATCAGGGATTGCGCCAATTTCCGCGGCTTAAATGATAAATATATCCGCATAGCCGTGCGAACGCATAAAGAAAACCTGCGGCTTCTCGCTGCTTTAAAAGGGGTTATATGAAAGAGATAGCTTTCAAGAAAATTGCCTTTGGCAATAATCTTAATACGCAATTTTCGCAGTGGTATCCGCTAGATACTTTTCTATACCATAAATTAAAGACAAAGTTGTTTGAGTCGGTCCAAAGAAACAAAGCTAAAGGTTTGCTCTTTTCCGGCGGTTTGGATTCGGCTGTTTTAGCTGCCATTAGTCCTGGGATTAAAGCAATTACAGTAAGCTTGATAAATCAAGCAACTACGGACTCTGATGTAGTTGCCCGATTTATCGGGCATAAAAATGAAGGCGAAGATGTTCAATATGCTATTTCTGCAGCAAGGCTTCTTAATATAGAACACTTCCACAGGCAGGTGGGTATCGAGGAGGCTTTAGAGGCTGTCCCCCAGGTAATAAAAATACTAAAGACTTTTGATCCGGCTATCCCCAATGATTTGGTTGTTTATTTCGGCCTGAAGCAGGCCAGGGAATTGGGAATCGATGAAATAATGACCGGTGACGGGGCTGATGAACTTTTTGGCGGATATGCCTTTATGCAGAAGATAGACGACCTCGAAGGCTATATTAGAAAAATAACGCCCCGAATGCGATTTAGCTCTAACAAAATAGGGGAATTCTTCAAAATCAGAACGGTGCAGCCATTTTTAGATAAGAAGTTTATCTATTTTTCTCTAAAGATAAGTCCACAATTCAAGATTAAAAGAGAAAACGCCAAAATCCGGGGTAAATGGATCCTGCGCAAGGCCTTTGAGGATGTCCTGCCGGCGAATATTATCTGGCAAAATAAAAGGCCGCTTGAATATGGTTCGGGTATGAACAGCTTAAGAGAGATTATCAGCTCAAAAATCTCAGACGCTGAATTTGAAGAGAAGCAACAGGCCTATCCCGTGAAATTTTTGAACAAGGAGCACCTTTACTTTTACGAGATTTACAGGAAGGAAGTGGGCGAAATACCCGCGCCAAAGGAAACCGAAAAAGCATGTCCCGGATGCGCTGCAGGCCTTAAAACAGATGATTTTCACTGCAAAATCTGCGGATTGTGCTTTAATGAGGAGGTGATAAGATGGATAAAAAAAGGTGTAAAGCAAAGAAAAGCGTGATTTCCCTGCGCAAGAAGTGTAAGGTAAACGCAACCGGATTATCCCATTACGTCCTTTTAGACAAGAACAAAAAATGAATTTAACTCCAGCCGCCTGAAAAGGCCGCAGGTCTTTAGCGCGGCCATTTCAGGCTATGGGGAGAGAAAAGCCTATGAAGGCAAAGTATTTTAATACCGGCGATGGTGAGCAAATTCAGCCCATAGACATCGGGCACAGAGATTATATCGGACTGATCTCTGCGGATACGGCGTTTTGGGCGCTTATCGAGAAAAAAAATCTCAGTCGGGCCCTTACCAATTCATCTTTGCTGGAAATGTATCGCAAGAAAGAAAAGGCCTTTTGCGGGGAGATGAATAGATTACGGTTTGGGCTTTCGCCCTCGGCCGTATATTTTAATCCCACGGACCGCTGTAACCTGAATTGTTCATATTGCTATATTCCCGAAAATTTGCGAAGAAGCGGCAGGCATATGTCCACCCGGAGGCTTCGGACAGCCTTAGAAATTCTAAAATGTTATTTTAAGTCTACCTTGCCTAAAGGCCAAAAACCGCAGATTGTTTTTCACGGAGCAGAACCCCTGCTTAATAAAAAAGCCGTTTTTACAGCCATAGATAAATTCAGCCCGGATTTCCGTTTCGGCGTCCAGACCAACGGAACGCTTTTGGATGATGAGGCTGTAGAATTCCTGGCCTCGCGCAGAATAAGTATCGGCCTTTCTCTGGACGGACACCGCCCGGAAGTGGCCGACCGTTTACGCCGCGGCTGGAACAACAGGGGTGTTTCCCAAAAGGTAATAGAAGCAATCAAACGGCTTAAAAATTATGATAATTATTCTGTTATTTGCACCGTGACCAAAGAGAATATGGCTGCGCAGGTTAAGATGGTCGAGTTTTTGCACCGAATGGAAGTGCCCACTTGTATGCTCAATCCTGTTCGCTGCACACTTCAAGGCGCGCGCAGGCACAAGCCTGCGGATTCCGATATGGCTAAATATTATTTGCAGGCATTGGACTGCGCTTACCGGCTCTATAAGAAAACCGGACGAAAACTTGTGGTGGCAAACTTTGCCAATGTTTTAGCGGGTATTATTGCCCCTTTGGCCCGCAGGCTGATGTGCGATATTTCGCCCTGCGGCGGCGGAAGGTGTTTCTTTGCTGTTTCCAGCAGCGGGGATATCTTCCCTTGCAGTGAATTTATCGGAATTCAAAAATTTAAAGGCGGCAATGTTTTCAAGGATAATATCCGCACAGTGTTGGAAACAGCGCCATTTAAGTCAGTTACGCAGAGGCGTATTGAAAATATCGAGCGTTGTCGTTATTGCGCAGTGCGTCACTTTTGCGGCGCGCCCTGCCCTGCCGAAGCCTATGGAATGAACAGCTCGATTGAGAGCAGGGGGGCATTTTGCCGGCTTTATGAAGAGCAGGCGCGTTACGCCTTACGTTTACTCGCCGACGGTAAAGAAGATGCTTATCTTTGGGATGGCTGGGACAAAAATACCGTTACTACTTTTAAGATGACGAAACTTTAGGAAGGATACGATGCCGCAAAAACACAAAAAAGTTTTTGTTTCCTCAAGCGGCGGCAAAGATACTTTTCTTGCTCTTTATAAGGCCGGACAAAATCAGGACCTTAAGATTGCCTGTTTTCTGAATATGGTCTCGCTCGACGGCAAATATTCCCGCACGCACGGAGTCGGCTCAGGATTATTGAAATTGCAGGCGCAGGCGCTGGGAATTCCCATTATCCAAAAAAAGGCTTCCTGGGCGACTTACGAAGAGGAGTTTAAAAAGGCCGTTTTAGATTTAAAAAAGGAAGATATCCGGACAGGTGTATTCGGAGATATTGATTTGGAAGAGCACCGGCAGTGGGTAGAGAGAGTTTGTAAAGAATTGGATATTGAGCCTATTTTTCCCTTATGGCAGATAAAAAGAGAAGATATTCTTGGGGAATTCATTAGCGCCGGTTTTAAGGCAGTGGTGGTATCTGTTAAGGCTTCTTTTTTGGGTAAGGAATGGCTGGGGCGCAAGATTGACGAGGAATTTGTAGAGCAGTTAAGCTCCTTAAGCAATATTGATCTCTGCGGTGAAAAAGGCGAGTATCACAGCTTTGTTTTTGACGGCCCTCTTTTTAAGAAAAAGGTGAACATATTAAACACAAAGAAAATCAAAAGAGATAAATATTGCTTTCTGGAGATCCTGGATTATGAAATTGTCAAGAAAATCTAATTACCTATTTATTATCGCCTGCGTAATGATAACGGCGGCGGGAATGGCGCCTTCCCCGGCTTTAGCTGGACAGCGGCCGGTAAGGATAGTCTCCCTGGCCCCATCCATAACAGAAAGCCTCTATCAATTGAGGGCAGAGGACTATTTACTCGGCGTAACTTCTTATTGTAATCATCCGCCGCAGGCAAAGACAAAAGAGATTGTAGGGACTTTAACCAACCCAAACGTAGAGAAGATTTACTCTCTTGCTCCAGACTTGATACTGACAATCGATGGAGTAAACCGGCCGCAGGCAATAGAAAGATTGAAAGCGTTGGGTTTGCAGGTAGTTGTATTTAATAAGTCCGGCAATCTCGGTGATATTATAAAAAGTTTTATTCGGTTGGGCAGGCTGCTGGGAAGGGAAGAAAAGGCAGAAGAGATTATAAAAGAGGTAGAGGCCGGAATAAGCCTGATCGCCAAAAGAATAGAGGGATTAGCCCCTGTAGAAATCTTTTGGGAAGTAGGAGCCAATCCTCTAATTAGCGCAGGAGGCAGGTCTTTTGCCAATGAATTTATCAGGTGTTCCGGCGGCATTAATATCTTTGCCGATAGTTTTGCCGGATACCCGCGGGTCAGCCGGGAGGAAGTGCTGAA
>CAZPSS010000051.1:0-7753 GCA_964589565.1 uncultured Planctomycetia bacterium | reverse complement strand
TTGCGCTTTGAGTTTACCATATGAACCCTGCTTTGTCAAGAGCTATTTTTGATGGTTTTTGCCTTTATAGCGATGACAAATTCTCCTCTGGGTGGATGCTTTCGAAAATGCCCTAAAAGGACTGCGGGGACGCCCCGCACTATCTGCTCAAACTTCTTGGTAAGTTCTCTTAAGATGACTATCTCTTTGCCGCCTAAAACTTCCTGTATATCCTGGAGGGACTTTATCAGCCGGTGCGGTGATTCATAAAAGATAACTGTTCTTTTTTCCCCGGCAATTTCCTGTATTCTTTTCTTGCGCGCGCCGGATTTTGGAGGCAGATATCCTTCAAAAATGAATCTATCGCTGGGCAGGCCGGATAAAACCAGGGCATCAAGCAGAGCGCTTGGGCCGGGAAGCGCGGTAAGAGGAATTTCGTTCTGGATGGCCAGTTGAATCAGCCGATATCCGGGGTCGGAGATCCCGGGGGTGCCGCTATCTGTAACCAGGGCAATATCTTTTCCCTGCTTAAGCTGCTCGATAAGATGAGGGCCTTTGACAAATTTGTTGTGTTCAAAGTAGCTGGTTAAAGGGGTATGAATTCCATAATGGGCGAGGAGCTTACGCGTATGGCGGGTATCTTCCGCAGCAATCAGCTCAACATTTTTAAGGGTTTCCAGCGCCCGCAGGGTTATGTCTTTGAGGTTACCTATGGGAGTGGAAACAATATATAACATTGCAACTTCTCCTGCTCGTCATTGCGAGGAAGCTTGCGCTTACACCTATGCTGACGAAGCAATCTCACGCTGGGATTGCTTCGTCACCCCGACTTTGTCGGGGCTCCTCGCAATGACGTAATAAACCACATCTATTCTACTGTTACCGACTTCGCTAAATTACGCGGCTGGTCCACATCGCAGCCCCGCACAACGGCAATATGGTATGCCAGCAATTGCAGGGGCAATGCCACCAGCAAAGGAGAAAACAGTTCCGAGGTTTTAGGAATGTAAATCGTCTTTTGGGCGTAATCTTCGATGTGTCTATTATCGTCTGAAGCAATTGCTACTACCTTACCGGAGCGGGCGCGGATCTCCTGAATATTGGAAACCATTTTTTCATAAATATCGGAGTCAACGGCAATGCAGACAACTGCCCGATATTCATCAATCAAGGCAATGGGCCCATGTTTCATTTCCCCGGCAGCATATCCTTCAGCAGGTATATATGAAATCTCCTTCAACTTTAAGGCTCCTTCTAATGCCGAGGGGTAATTGATCCGCCTGCCTAAATATAGAAACGAGCCTAAACGATGATGAGATCGAGCGACTTTAAGCACACCTCTGTCTTTCTCCAGAAACACTTCCTGCTTTAAGGGGATGGCTCTCAATTCTTTGATTAATCTGCGCATTAAAGCCGGGGATGCCTTGCCTCTTACCCGGGCTAAATGCATAGCCAGAAGATACAGCACCGCAAGCTGGGCGGTATAGGCCTTGGTTGAGGCCACGCCGATTTCCGGGCCGGCTAAGGTGTAGAGCACAAAGTCCGATTCCCTCATCAGGCTTGAGCCTACAACATTACAGATAGAAAGGACCTTCGCCTGCCTCCGCCTGGCCTCCTTTATTGCTGCCAGGGTGTCGGCAGTCTCACCGGATTGACTTATAGCGATCACCAGGGTCTTCCTGCCGATTATAGGCGCGCGGTATCTAAATTCGGAAGATACATCCACGGCTACAGGAATCCGGCTTAAGGCCTCAATCGCATATTTACCTGCCAATCCGGCGTGATAGGCCGTGCCGCAGGCAACAATAACAATGTTGTCCAATGTTTTTAAAAAGGCGGGGCTAATCTCTGGAGCGCCAAAATTCATTGTATCGCCTTTAATATACGAAGAAAGGATTTGCCGCAAGACCCGGGGCTGCTCATAAATCTCTTTAAGCATAAAATGACGATACCCCTGTTTCTGGGCGCAGGAGTTATCCCAATTAATCCGTGTGGGCTTTTTAGGGACATCCACTCCCTTAAAGTCGGTTACCTTAAACCCATCCTTGGTTAAAATCGCTATCTCGTCTTCCTCCAAAAAGACAATATCCCTGGTGGAATCTAACAGCGCCGGCACATCCGAAGCCAGAAAACTCTCATCCTTGCCTATACCTACAATCAAGGGACTGCCCGAACGCACACCTATAAGTTTTCCCGGCTCTTTTCTGGAGATAACAGCGATAGCAAAGGAGCCCTGTAATTTAGAAAGCGCTCTTCTTGTTGCCTCTTCTAAAGGAAGTCTTCTGTAAAACTCCTCAATAAGGTGCACGATTACTTCAGTATCTGTCTGGCTCTTGAACTTATGGCCCTTTTTAATCAGTTCCTTTTTCAGCTGGGTATAATTTTCAATAATACCGTTATGAACTAAAGCCAGCTCGCCTTTACAATCTAAATGAGGATGGGCATTAACCTGATTGGGTGCACCATGTGTTGCCCAGCGGGTTTGCGCAATGCCAAGAGTCCCTGAAAGCGGCCTCCTTTTAAGCAGGCCTGCCAGTCTTCTTACTTTACCGGAAAGTTTCCTTAAAGAAAGGCTGTCTTTATGCGGCAGGTATGTAGCCATCCCTGCCGAATCATAGCCACGGTATTCCAAACGGCTTAACGCATTTAAGAGTATTGGCTGGGCTTCTTTCTTTCCAATATATCCGATTATTCCGCACATTTTGTTTCCGTTAGTTCGTTTGTCCGTTTGTCCGTTAGTTCGTTATAAACGATTTTGCCTTCAACTATTGTCATCTTCACCTTAAAATCTTTATCAAAGATGACGAGGTCGGCGTCTTTGCCGACGGATAAACTGCCCTTTTTTCTATCTATCTTCAAGACACTGGCCGGATTAAGCGTTACCAGTCTCACGGCTTCAGGCAAACTCAACCCCAAAAACTTTATTGCATTTTTTAGCGCCTTATTTAAAGTTAAGGCTGTTCCGTATAAAGTGCCGTCTCTTAATTCAAATACATTGCCTTTGCGCCTTTTAAGCGGATATTCTTGCGCTGCGGTAGAATCGGTAATCAGCGAAATATTTTCCAGGCCCTTGCACTTCAGGAGTAACTTCAGCGCCGCCGGGTGGACATGTACTCCGTCGGCAATTACCTCACAGGCAACGCGATTATCCGTTAAGGCCGCGCCTATTGCCCCCGGGGCACGATGGTCAAAACCGCGCATCCGGTTAAAGATATGCGTGGCGTGTGTAACGCCCCCATTGATGCCCCTTTTGGCCTGTTCATACGTAGCGCCGGTATGTCCTAAGGAAGCTGTAATCCTATGCCTTCTTAAAAGACGGATTAGCCTGCCTGCTCCTTTTAACTCCGGCGCTAAAACCATGAGCTTTAATGCCCGGCCGGCCCTGTTGATTATTCTTTTAGCCTCATTAATGTCCGGTTGCCGCAGGGCCTGCGGCGGCAACGCGCCAGAAAAACTGCGGTTCAAAAACGGGCCTTCTAAACGGATACCTAAAACCTTCGCCCCGCGAACTTTCTTCCGCCGGGCTAAGACTTGCGCGATATTTTCTAAAAGGGCCTTTGGCTTTGCCGGATGTAATGTGGCTAAAAAACCTGTAGTTGCGCCTCTTGCCTGCCGGCGAGATATCCGCTCTACATCGCCGTGAATATGTAAATCAATAAAGCCGGGAGCAAGGTAATTTCCCCCGGCGTTAATTTTAACTGCGCCCCGGCCGAAAGAGCTGCCTTTGAGAATAGCGGCTATCTTCCTGCCTTTAACTACCACCGTGCTTCGTGGAATAACTTTGTCCGGCAAAACGATTCTGGCATTGGTGATATAAAAATGGCCTTTTTCTGGTTTAACTTTTGACATCTTTTACTCCCCGTCATTATACCAGAAAACGGACTTTTGTCAAAGAAAATGCCCTTAATGGCGCCACGTATCCTATCTTTCTTCTACCCATTTGTCGATTATCCCCTTAACATGGAGAGTCTCTTCGGGATGCCGAAGCATAGCTACTACGACTTACTACATTTGGCATAATTCAATACATTTGCTAAGGTAAGCGGGTTGGGGTCGTCAATATCTACCGAGCTCCAGGCATCCATCATATAGCGTTCAATATAAGCATAAGGCAAAAACCCGCAGCCTTTTTGGCCCCAATCATCCGACCAGGAGTTTTTAAATTTGATGAGTTTCTTCTTGTCGTCATAACCTACCGGGCAAATTGCATGGCCGCCCAGGCTAACTTCATCTTTCTTAGGCATAGGGACAAACCCTGTTTTGGTGTCCATCATCCCCCCGAAGACTTCAACGCCAATAACGCAAGGGCCTTTGGTGGCCAGGGTCAGGCGCAATTCATTCAGGCTAAGTATACGGGCATAGGTAAGGATGCGGAATCTTTTGGCATCGGAAACAGCGCCCTTTTTGGCCTTGGTCTTTTGATGGGGAAAATACGGCCAGAATTTTTCCCGGCAGACGCCTTTACTTTCCAGCGCCTGCATTGCCGCGCGGATGGTAGTGCCTTCTAATTCGGATATACCGTCAATCTTTTTGCATTCACTATAAACAAACCGGGGCGAAAGCAGCAGCAACTTTTTGTAGTCGAGGAGTTCCTGATATTCCTTCATCCCGCAAGCCGCAGCAAAACCCACACAAACGCCTTCATCCCCCTGGTCCCTAACGGGTGAGAGCTTCGGCGTATAGTCAATCTTCTTGGGCAGTTTTATAAGCGGCAGATACGCCCGCATCAAATAATCCCGGTCATCGAACTTATCTTTTATGCATCCGAATTTAGTCATCGTTTGCGTTTTTTCCTTTACTCACCACTTCCAGGCAGCGCCCACGTATATACTGGATTCTTTTTTAGATTTGAGCAGTTTAAGAAAGGCCTCGCCATCGCCTTTGATGAGCCTTCTGGATAATTTAAGCTTCATATCTAAGTCCTGGCCGAGCTCATTTTTAAGCCTGAATTCGAGATTATCGCTTTTACCTAAGCGCGCCTCAGCGCCAAATACAATAGCTTTGGTTTTTCCTTTTTCATAGTCTATCTCAAATAGCAGGCCGGTATTTTTCTTGAGCCTCCATTTGCCAAACAGGGTGATGACCCGCCGAACAGGCTGTTTTTTATCAGCGGCTCCTATGCCTACTTCGTATTTTATATAGTCTTCGTTTAAGAGCCCTAAACTCGTTTGAAAATCAAATGCCGACTTTCCGTCTAAGCTTAAGGCATAGGATAGCCTGTTTCGTTTGGCAATATCCCAACACCCCTTAAATTCAAGGGTCTTTTTCAGCTTTTCTTTTGTGAGAAGTTGAGCTTGTTCATAGCGATAGACTATCCTGTGGCGCTCGTTAATCTCCCAGATGCCGCTTAAGGTTAGGGTATCGTGCCCGCCTTCGCCTTTGTTTACTCTGAAGGTAAGACGATTCTGCTTATCTGCCTGCCAAACGCCTTCAAGTTTCAAAATATATATTGAGGGAAGGCCTTCTTTAGTCCTGGTGGTAACTGCAAAAAGCAGCGCATTTGCTTCAGCCCGGATGAGTTCGCCCTGAAGGGTAAGCTCATCGCCAAACGTCTGCCGGCGCCATTTATCCAGCGTCAGCCTTAAGTCGTGATTTTCGGTGAGGGACCATTTGCCTTGCAGTTTTACCTGGTGGGGCGCCGTAAGTTCAGGCGCGAGGCCTTCCATCGGCGCTTTGATGTGGTAGATTAAGGTATTGCCCGGCCCGGTTTTAAATCGGCCGTCGAGAACCCGGCGAAAGCGGGTTAGGCCCGACTTCTCCCCCGTTTCCGAAACAATTAGCCGATTATGCGGGTCAACCTCGTATCTTAGTTTTTGCAAAACTACACTTCTCCATCGCTTTTAATCCCATCGCCGCTTCCGTCAATGATCTTTTCCATCTCGCCGCTTCTAATGGCTTCGTAAAATCCGCTGTGGCCCCATTTCTTGCGCAAGATATTATGTACCTTACCGTTGGCCAGCTGCTCAAAACCATATCTTCCTGCTCCGCCAAAAAACCACCTGGCAATCAATTGCACATAATCACGGCAACCCACAAAGTTATATACCTCTTTTACCCTTCCGGTCTCAATTAGATTGTTCCAGGGATAACTACAAGGCGTAACCGCCCCTACAAAAACTATTGTATCCACCTCGATCTGGGGAAAACGCAGCAATCCCATGGGCACCGCCCAAGAGGCATAGGAATGGAGGATTAGTATTTGTTTTGCCTCAGGATACTTATAGCAAACAGTAGTCAACCTGCTGGATAGATATTCTACCATTATAGTTCTTATCCAAGGGAGAATACAAGCAATAGCCCAGAGAAACCCATAGGTGATATTAGAGATATGAAAAGTTCCTGCCTCAATTTCGGCCTTCCTGCTCTCAAAGAGCCTCTGGGATAGCATCCGGCCCCATTTGCCGTGGCATCTTATGCCGGTAATCGTCCCTACCCAGGTTTTTACTTTGGTATTGGGTTTCATATTTTCGTTTCGGGGCTTGCAGGGTTTATTTATTAATCAGCCTTTGGCTTCTTGGGAAGAATCAGCCACATTGCAAGGTATACGACAATTGCTAAGCCGTATATTAAATACCCGGCGCTTCCCAGGACAAACAACAACAAAGTCGATAAAATAAAAAGAACTCTAAAAATAGCGGGGTTCTTGCCGAAATATTCCCCCAGGCCTCCGAAAACACCACCGACCATACGGTTGGTATCGGATAGATAAAGCTTTTTCATTATTCCTCCTTCGACTCACTTTGTTCACGCAGGACTTCGCTTTTAATACAAAAAGGGGTCAGACGCTTTTTTACTGTTTTATCCTCTTATAATTCAGTATTGTGTCCCTGGAATTCTGGAATTCTTGGAATTCTGTGGAATTCGTTGCTAAACTTTAGAATTGATAAACTTTTCTTTTCCTCGGCATGACAACACCGCTTAGATTTTTCTTCGCGACTATATAATATTGGTATGTCAAAAAGTCTCTAAGTTTATTAAACATAAAAAAGTTCCAGATGCTAAAACCTCGCGCTGAGACTGTATTGCGCTCAATTTGCTCAATTTTGTAACCCGCCTCTCGAAACATTTCCTTTATATTTATTAGGGTAAAAAATCTTAAATGCGACTTATCTAAGATTCCTCCATCCATATAATCCCAAGTGCCTCTTAGCAGCCTTATTACGACTTTATAGTATCTTATATTTGGGATACTACTGATAACTACTCCATTATTATTCAGATAAAATCTGTATTTTTTTAACACCTCTTTAGGATTATGTAAATGTTCCAAAATATCGGCAAATAAAATGCAATCAAAATAGCCTGCGGGAAAAGGTAAAGAGAAATTTTCTACATTGGCCGAAAATACTTTATCTAGTATATTCTCTGCTTTTTTACACGCCTCAGCATCTAATTCTACACCAACTACTTCCATGCCTAAATTTTTCAATCCCTTTCCCAAAGAGCCATCTGAACAGCCTACATCTAAAACCCGCTTTGCTCCCTTAGGAATAAGACTAATAATATCAGAACGATATGCGGAAGATTTCTTTTTCTTCTTTTTGGACATTTATCCCTTCCTTACTGTTTTCATAGAACAGATAAAATTATATTAATCTTTCTCACACAAAATTACGCTAGCAAATTCGGGGAATGGAATTCAGGGAATTCAGGGGACAGGAATTCAGGGGACACAATACTTAATTACTTTAAAATAGAACCGTCCCTTTTTCCTCTCCATGCATCTGCGAAAGCGACGGTTTCCATTCAACCGTCATAGATTCGCTGGTGCCGA
>CAZPSS010000050.1:0-7936 GCA_964589565.1 uncultured Planctomycetia bacterium | reverse complement strand
TAAAAGGACGCTATATAGAAAATGCGAGTATTTCTACAACTATGGGCCCGGCAGTAAGGTTGGATGTTGCGAGGATTAGCTAAATGGAAAAGTTCGGCATAGAGTGCAAGAAACTGATGGCCAAAGAGACAAAAGAAAGACTGAAAAGCTCTGGCGGCCTTTTTGTAGCTTCTTTCAATGCAATGGCTGTTTCGGAGCAAGAGGAGTTGCGGCGCAAACTTAAAGAGATTGACGTCTCCCTTTTTGTAGTAAAAAATCGTATTGCCAGGCGGGCTTTTAAAGAATTAAAGCAGGAAGCAATCGTCCCATTATTGCAAGGACCGACGGCAATAACCCTTGGGAGTTGCGATTCTATCTTGATATCCAAAGCTTTAGTAAATTTTGCAGGCAAACATGAAAACTTTAAAATTTTAGGAGCCTATGTCGATGAGCAAGTCTTAGACTCAAGCTCCGTAAAGACGTTAGCGTCTATCCCTTCTAAAGAGGTGCTTCTTGCCCGGATAGTCAGCGGATTTAAATCACCGATTCAAGGACTGGTAAATACATTGTCCGGAACAATTAAGAAATTTATTGTGGTAATAGATAAAATTCGAGAGAAAAAATAGATAAAGAGGAGGAAGAGATGGTAGAAGAAAAGAAGGCTGTATCTAAAGACAAGCCGGAAGTGGAACTTTCCCAGCAGGCAAAAGAGATGGTTAAGACAATTGAAGGCATGAACGTCTTGGAATTGTCGAACCTGGTAAAGGTGTTGGAGGATAAGTTTGGCGTTTCGGCCAGTATGGCGGTTATGGCCGGGCAAGTTGCCGGTGGCGCAGCGGCCGCAGGCGCAGGAGCTCAGGAAGAGGAAAAAACTACTTTTACCGCTGAGCTGAGTAAAATCGGCGCCAACAAGATTCAGGTAATCAAAGAGATCCGCGTGATTACCAACCTGGGCTTAAAAGAGGCCAAAGATTTAGTAGATTCAGCGCCCAAGACGATTAAAGAAGGCGTAAATAAAGAAGAGGCCGAAGAGATTAAGAAAAAACTTACTGCCGTCGGCGCAACCGTAGAACTAAAGTAGTGGAAAAAACCATTGCCCAGCGAACCGTTTTCCTCCCGATAATTCTCTAAATCCGGTCAAAGCGGTTCCTGTTAAATCTCAAAGAGATGTCAATAGCTTAACCCAAAAGGGATTAGAGAAAAAAGGAGTAAAAGATGAAAAGCGATAAAATCAAAAAAGGCCTGGAACGGACAGGAAACCGCGCTTTGCTTTACGCCACGGGTTTAACCAAGGCGCAAATAAATAAGCCTTTTATCGCGATAGCCTCAAGCTTCACTGACATTATCCCCGGACATATAGGGATGCGGCGGCTTGAACGCTTCATTGAGCGGGGGATTTGCAGCGGCGGTGGAGTGCCCTTCTTATTCGGCGTGCCGGGCATTTGTGACGGAATCGCTATGGGGCATAGCGGGATGAAATATTCCCTGGCTTCGCGGGAGTTGATTGCCGATACTTTGGAGACCGTAGTCCGCGCCCATTGTTTTGACGGCCTGGTCTGTTTAACCAACTGTGATAAGATAACGCCGGGGATGTTGATGGGTATAGCCAGGCTCAATATTCCGGCAATTGTAGTTACTGCCGGGCCGATGCTTTCCGGAAGATATAAAGGCAGGAGGCTTTCGCTGGTTCGCGATACCTTTGAGGCCCTGGCCAGAGTTAAGAAGGGTGAAATTTCTCAGGATGAGTTGAGCAATTTGGAAATCGAGGCCTGTCCCGGAGCAGGTTCCTGTCAGGGATTGTATACCGCCAATACTATGAGCTGCCTTACCGAGGCTATGGGGATGTCTCTGCCCGGCTGCGGCACAGCTATGGCAGTTTCGGCAAAAAAGGAAAGGATTGCCTACATCAGCGGGGAGCGCTCTGTGGCGCTGGCGCGTCAGAATATTCTGCCTCGCACAATTCTCAAAAAGGCGGCTATTGAAAACGCCGTCGCTATTGATATGGCGCTCGGCGGTTCGACGAATACAGTTTTACATCTCACTGCTTTAGTCCATGAACTGGGGCTGAAACTATCCCTGGATGCCTTTGATAAAATTAGCAAAGAAACCCCCCATATTGTCAATCTCCGCCCCGGGGGAGAGTATTTTATGGAGGATTTAGACGCAGCCGGGGGAATTCCCGGGGTGTTCAAACGGATGAGAAGCCGCTTAAACAATGTAACTACCGTAAGCGGAAAATACGTCAGCCAGATTGGCGCGGCTTCTCAGATTTACGATGAAGATGTAATCCGCCCCTTAAATAATCCCTATCATGAAGAAGGAGGGATAGCGATTTTGAAAGGCAACCTGGCTCCCGGCGGAGCTTGTGTCAAACAGTCGGCGGTGAGTAAGAAGATGCAGCGCTTTTCCGGCCGGGCGCGCTGTTTTGATTCGGAAGAGGAAGCTATGCGCGCCATTTTAGGCCGCAACATAAAGCGGGGCGAGGTGATTGTGATTCGCTATGAAGGGCCGAAAGGCGGGCCCGGCATGCGCGAGATGCTTTCCCCGACTTCGGCCATAGTGGGTATGGGCCTTTGCGAAAATGTAGCCTTGCTTACCGACGGCAGATTCTCCGGCGGGACCAGAGGGCCCTGTATCGGACATATCTCGCCGGAGGCAGCTGTAGGAGGGCCTCTGGCAGTCGTTAAGGACGGCGACCAGATTATTATTGATATTCCTGAAAGAAAACTGAAGCTTAATCTTGGCCAGAGGGAGATTAAAGAAAGGCAGGCTAAATGGAGACCGCCGCAGCCAAAGGTTAAAGAGGGCTATTTAGCCCGATACGCAAAGTTGGTCTCCTCCGCCAGCGAAGGCGCAGTCTTTGCCTGAACCACAACCCGTTGCCTTATCGGAACTGGTTCCGACCCAATTATTAGCAGAAGTTAGGAACCTGTTCCAAGCAGCAGCGAGCACGCCGTTAACAGCTTAAGCCAAAAAGGAAAGAGCAATACGATGAAGTTATCCGGCGCAAAGATTTTAATCGAGAGTTTGAAGAAAGAAGGGGTAAAGGTTATTTTCGGTTACCCCGGCGGAGTGGTATTGCCTATTTTTGATGTGCTCTATGATGCCCCGCTTAAGTTTATCCTCACCCGCCACGAACAGGGCGCTGCCCACGCCGCAGATGGTTATGCCCGGGCAACGGGTAGGGCAGGCGTCTGCCTTGCTACTTCCGGGCCGGGCGCGGCAAATCTGGTTACCGGCATTGCCACGGCTTATATGGACTCAATTCCTATAGTAGCCGTCACCGGCCAGGTAAAAACCCATTTAATCGGCAGCGATGCCTTTCAGGAGGCCGACGTTACCGGCATTACCCGCCCGATTACCAAACATAATTATCTGGTGAAGGATGTAGCGGAACTTGCCCAGACAATTAAAAATGCCTTTTATCTTGCCCAAAGCGGACGGCCGGGCCCTGTGCTGATTGATTTGCCTGTGGATGTAGCTTTAGCCGAGACAGAATTCCATTATCCTAAGGAGGCGGACCTGCGGGGATATAAGCCTACTCTTTCCGGCCATCCCGGCCAGATTAAAAAGGCGGCAAAGGCAATCTCACAAAGCAAAAGGCCGATAATCTACGCCGGGGGCGGGGTGATTATTTCCGGCGCTTCAGCGGAATTAAAGAAACTGGTTGAGAAGACTTCCATCCCCGTTACTACCACTTTGCTCGGGTTAGGCTGCTTCCCCGAGACCCATAAACTCTCTTTAGGGATGCTGGGGATGCACGGCACGGTTTACGCAAATCATACGATTATGGAGTCGGATTTAATTATCGCCGTGGGCGCAAGGTTTGACGACCGGGTAACCGGAAAGCTGGAGGCCTTTGCGCCGAATGCGAAAATTATCCATATCGACATTGACCCTTCCGCTATCAGCAAGAATGTAAAGGTGGATATTCCTATTGTCGGCGATGCCCGGAATATTCTATCTCAATTGAATAAAATCGTGCAGGCTCCGCAAATAAAGAAGTGGCTGGAACGGGTTGATAATTGGAAGAAGAAATCGCCGCTTACTTACAAAAAAGACGAGAAATTGAGGCCCCAGTATGTTGTGGAGCAGATTTATGAACTGACCAAAGGCCAGGCAATTGTCTGCACAGAGGTGGGCCAGAACCAGATGTGGGCAGCGCAGTTTTATCAATATACTAAACCCCGGACCTATATTTCCAGCGGGGGATTAGGCACTATGGGATACGGTTTTCCCGCCGCCATCGGAGCGCAGGTGGGCAGGCCCAAAGATACCGTTTTTGACATCGCCGGAGACGGCAGTTTTCAAATGAATATCCAGGAACTGGCTACGGCTGTGGCGAATAAATTGCCCGTAAAGATAGCCATTTTGGACAATTGCTATCTGGGTATGGTCAGGCAATGGCAGGAACTTTTCTATAAGAAAAGATACTCCTATACATATCTGGCCAATCCGGATTTTGTCAAGGTAGCCCAGGCTTACGGTGCGCAAGGTATCCGGGTAGAGAAGAAAAAGGATGTGCGCAAGGCTATCCAGAAGGCGCTTTCTATAAAAGATTCGCCCGTAGTGCTCGATTTTATCGTGGAGAAAGAGGAAAATGTCTTTCCGATGGTCCCCGCAGGCGAGGCGATCAATAGAATGATAGGAGGTATGGCGTGAAGCATACCTTTTCCGTATTAGTGGAGAACAAATTTGGGGTTTTAGCGCGAGTTGCCGGACTCTTCGCCGCGCGGGGGTTCAACATCGATTCCCTGGCCGTTAGCCCCACGAATGACCCCGCAGTTTCCCATATGACCATTGTGGTTGACGCGCCCGACGAGCGGATTTTAGAGCAGATTAAAAAGCAGTTAAACAAACTGGTGGACACAATCAGGGTTCAGGATTTGACCGGCGAGGACTTTATCGACCGCGAACTGGTTTTGGTCAAAGTGGAAGTCAATCCCAAGACCCGGCCGCAGATTTTAGAAATTGCTCAGACTCTGGAAGCCAGGATAGACGAAGCCGCTAAAAATGCGATGACTTTGGAAGTAGTGGGCGATGCCAATAAGATTCATACGCTTTTAGAGCTGCTCAAGGCTTTTGAGATTAAAGAGATAGTGCGCACCGGCCGCATCGCCATGAGCAGAAAATAATTGGAGGAGAAGATAATCAGGACCGTTTCTCAAGTCAATCGGAGAAGTGCCCCAAACTCAATCGGAGAAGTGTACCCTGCTCTGAAGTCTAAGGAAAAATGAAACCATTTAAGGGCAATAAAGGTTTGTTGGATAAAAAGAGGTTTGCCGGGCTGAAAAGGGAAAAGAGGCACTGGCTTAAAAACCTGTCTATGAAAGAAGCATTGCGGCTTGAGGAGAGCTTGCTTTCATCTTCCCTTATCTGGGAATGGCGCAAAAACTTCTCTAAAGACAATCCTGTTTGTCTTAAAAATAGTTTGCTCAAAAAGAGATGAGAATCTTATTAGAAGATGTTTATAAAAAAGTAGTTAATTTTCTTAATAAAGAAAAATTTGAATACATTATAATCGGAGGTATAGCTGCGGGAACTTTGGGAGAACCCAGAGTTACAGGTGACATAGATATAGACATATTGTTGGATAAAAATAAGATTTCCGACTTTTTAAGAAAGGCAAAAAAGACAGGATTTAAGGTCAATGAGCAAAAATGTAGGAAGAGCACGAGAGAAAAAGGGATATTCCAAATTAATTACGGAGATTTCCATATTGATTTCATTATTGCCTCAATAGATTTAGAAAGGCAGGCTTTCAAGAGGAAAAAGACAGTTAGATTGTACAATATAGAGGCATTTTTTCCTACGCCAGAAGATTTAATATTGTTGAAGATTATTCCTGCTCGTGCACAAGATTTACTGGATGCAAAAAGAGTCCTCGCAAGGCATAAGACAAAATTGGATATGAAGTATCTGCAAACTCAAGCAAGGAAATTATCCGATGAAGCCCAGGATATGCGCATCTTAAATGAATTGCGCAAACTTTTAAAGGATGTATGAAAAGAGGGTAGAAGGGGGTAACAATGGCAAAGATTTATTATGATAACGACGCAGACTCAGGAATTCTAAAAGACAAAAAGATTGCTATTATCGGCTACGGGATTCAGGGGCGGGGACAGGCCTTGAATCTGCGCGACTCGGGGTTGGATGTAATTGTAGCCGAACTGGAGGGAACGGCTAATTATGAGCAGGCCAAAAAAGACGGATTTAATCCTGTCACGGCTTCTGAAGCAGCAACCGCTGCCGATATTATCCAGATTTTGACCCAGGACCACGTCCAGAAAAAGGTTTATAATGAATCCATCAAGAAAAATCTAAAAAAAGGCAAAGCCCTGGTTTTCTCCCACGGCTTCAATATCCGTTTTAAGCAGATTAAGCCGCCAAAAAAGATAGATGTGTTTATGGTCGCGCCGAAAGGGCCGGGGGCCCTGGTGCGCAGGATGTATGAAGAAGGAAAAGGCGTGCCGGCGCTTCTGGCAGTTTTTCAGGATGCCACAGGCCAGGCAAAGCAATTAGGTTTGGCTTACGCCAGGGGAATTGGCGCAACGCGGGCAGGGGTAATTGAGACCACTTTTGAAGAGGAGACCGAGACTGACCTCTTCGGAGAACAGGCCGTTCTCTGCGGCGGGGCAACCGAGTTAATCAAAGCCGGTTTTGATACGCTGGTAGAGGCCGGATATCAGCCGGAGATTGCCTACTTTGAGTGCCTGCACGAGCTCAAGCTTATTACCGATTTGATTTACCAATACGGCATTCAGGGGATGCGCCAAAGGGTCTCGGATACCGCCGAATACGGAGATATGACCCGGGGCAAAGTGGTCATTGACGAGCGCACTCGTAAAAAAATGAAAAAGCTGCTTAAAGATGTTCGCTCGGGGAAATTTGCCCGGGAATGGATTAAGGAGAACGAAGCCGGCCGGCCCAAGTTTAATGAGATGAGAAAGAAAGAGGCTGCTCATCCGGTTGAAGAAGTGGGCCGTAAGCTGCGAGAGATGATGCCCTGGATGAAAAAATGAAGAAGGTAATTATTTTTGATACGACGCTGCGCGATGGGGAACAGTCTCCGGGCGCAAGTTTAGATGCGCAGAAGAAACTGGAGATAGCCCGGAGCCTGGCGCGACTGGGCGTGGACGTAATTGAGGCCGGCTTTCCCGTATCTTCCCCGGGAGATTTTAAAGCGGTGAAGATGGTGGCCGCGCAGGTCAAAGGGCCGATTATCTGCGCCCTGGCCCGGGCGATAAAGAAGGATATAGACAGCGCGCACCGGGCGGTTTCTGCGGCGCGAAGAAAAAGGATTCACGTATTTCTGGCGACGTCAAAAATCCATATGAAGTATAAGCTGAAGAAAGCCAAAGAGCAAATTCTGCGCGAGGCTTTTGAATCCGTAAAATATGCGAAAAGGCTTGTCCGGGATGTAGAGTTTTCCCCGGAGGATGCCTCACGCACGGAAAAGGAATTCTTATTTAGAGTGGTAGAGGCAGCAATTGAGGCCGGCGCCACTACCATCAACATCCCCGATACCGTCGGCTACGCCCTACCGGAAGAATTCGGACAGTTGATTAAAGAGATAAAAGAGAACGTCCCGAATATCGATAAAGCGGTCTTAAGCGTGCATTGCCATAATGACCTGGGTTTAGGCGTGGCCAATTCCCTGGCTGCCGTGGCCTGCGGCGCAGGGCAGGTGGAGTGCACCATTAACGGGCTGGGCGAGCGCGCGGGCAATGCCTCTCTTGAAGAGATAGTTATGGCTCTGCGCACAAGGCGCGATTTCCTGAACAAATCCACCAATATCAAGACCGAAGAGATTTACAAGACTTCACGCCTGGTAAGTAAATTGACCGGCATCCTCGTCCAGCCCAATAAAGCTATTGTCGGGCAGAACGCCTTTCGCCACGAAGCCGGCATCCATCAGGACGGGATACTAAAAAGACGCACTACCTATGAGATTATG
>CAZPSS010000049.1:0-7988 GCA_964589565.1 uncultured Planctomycetia bacterium | reverse complement strand
TGGTGCCGACATTTATATGGGGTTTAGTGCGCTGGAAAACCTCTTTAGCCATTTTTTGTTACCTCCGTTTTATGGAACACGAATTTTCACAAATTACACACGAATTGGCACAAATAAATTCGTGATGATTTGTGTGAAATTCGTGTCTATTCGTGTGTTAATGGAGCCCTCGACCGGAATTGAACCGGTGACCTCGTCCTTACCAAGGACGTGCTCTGCCAACTGAGCTACAAGGGCTAATATAACAAATCTCGTAATCATTATTATAAAACCCCTGCGGTTCTTCCGTTACCGTTACGCTCCAGGGCACGGTCATTTAACCACTTATCTAAAGTATCCTTGGGGAATCTCCAGCATTTACCCATTTTTATTGCCGGAATTTCGCCCGCTCTTGCCTTCCTGTAGATGGTGTCGGGAACCATATTCAGGTATTTTGCCACCTCATTAACATTCATAATTCTGCCCATATTAACCACCTCCCAAGGAAATCTCATCTAAAAATTCGGCGCGCAAGGTTAAACTTTGGCTATCTCTTCCTCGACGAGCTCATCCGCCAACAATCGAATTGGGCAGGTATTTAAATTGTGCTTAGGTGAGATTCGATAAAGCAAGACAAAGTAAAATTGTATCATAAGTTTAAGGCCTTGTCAAGCGCTTTTTTGTATTTTTTTATGGTTTTCTGGACAAAGCAACAGGCGTGCCAAATTTAAACTGTTAAACTGTCTCATTGCTATATTCTTTTTAATCTATTTTTTAGTTATTAACAATTTAACAGTTTAGCAATGTAACAATGTAAGTTTGTTTCTCAGGTAAGTTAAAATGGAGCGGGTGAGGAGAATCGAACTCCCGTGTATAGCTTGGAAGGCTATCGTTCTACCATTGAACTACACCCGCTTTTGTTAGTTTGTTGGTTGGTCCGTTTGTCCGTTAGTTCGTTAATTGGTACAAACCAACTAATCAACAAACTAACGAAAAAGTGGTGGGCAGGGAAGGATTTGAACCTCCGTAGTCCTGAGACGCCAGATTTACAGTCTGGTGCGTTTGACCACTCCGCCACCTGCCCCTAACAAAGACATTTTATTTATTCCCTAACAATCCCAATAGCTCAGAAAATACTCCTTACTTTTTACAAGTATCCAAACACCAAATGGAGCCGGTGGAGGGAATCGAACCCCCAGCCTAGGGTTTACAAAACCCTTGCTCTACCATTGAGCCACACCGGCACTCATTAAGAAACCTTCTTTAAAGCCTGTGGTAACTTATCTAATATATCGGTAGCAATTAAGCTAACCTGACCTTTCTCTTTTGCTGCAATATCACCTGCCAAACCGTGAATATACACCCCCAGTTTTGCCGCTTCAAAAGCACTCATCCTCTGCCCCAAAAAGGAGGCGATTATTCCTGTCAGGATATCGCCGCAACCGCCTGTGGCCATTCCCGGATTTCCGGTTTCATTAACGTAAGTTCGGCCAGAGGCATCAGCTACCACAGTGCGATGTCCTTTTAATACTACCACCACTTTATGCTTTTTGGCAAAGTCTCCGGCTATTTTACTGCGGTCCTTTTGAATTTCCGCGATATTCAAATTCAACAACCTGGACATTTCGCCGGGATGAGGGGTAATTACAAGTTCGCCCTTAAGATTGGAAAGAATCCTTAACTTTCCGATTAAAGCGTTAATCCCGTCGGCATCCAGAACCAAAGGCTTGCTGACAGACAATAATAACTTATGCACCAATTCTTGAGTTTGATAATTTCTGGAAAGGCCGGGGCCAATTGCCAGGGCGTCGATGCCGGGCAAAACTTTGTTGATTTGCCCGAGGGCTTTTAGGCTCAGGGAAAACTCTTCAGTTTCTGCAAGCGGCTTGGTCATCACCTCCGTGAGCTTAACTTCCATAATCGGGTTTAAACTCTTGGGAATTCCCAGGGTTACCAAACCGCTGCCTGCAAGAAGAGCGGCTTCGCTGGCAAGATACGCGGCTCCGGTCAAGCCGCAAGAACCAGCCAGAATAAAAACATGGCCGAAGTCCCCTTTATGCGAGTTAGGTTTTCTGAGCGGTATTATTCCCTTGAACTTTATTTTAGGCATAAAATTATTTTGTCAGAATGGCTGAAGCAACAGCATATTTATGCGTATGAGAAGCGCTGATAATTATTTGCCTGAACCGGCGCTTTTTTTTAAGGTCTTTGAAGCCGCCGTAAAGGCTCACATAAGGCCTGCCTCTTTTATCATTGGAAACCTCGATGTCTTTCCAGCTGCCCGAATATTTTCTCCCCTTGTCGCTAAAGGCTTTGATTAAGGCTTCTTTGATGGCAATGCGGGCAGCTAAGTGTTCTGCCACAGACCTCTTGCCATTTGCATAGGCTAATTCTTTTTCGGTAAAAATCTTATTTAAAAACCTATTCTGCCACTTATCTTTTAAGGCCTGAACCCTCTCTACTTCAATTATGTCTATGCCGCTGCCTATGACCATTGCTTAATTAAACTAATCATCTCTTTTACGGCATTTTCTAAGCCGGCAAAAACCGCGCGAGAGATTATCGAATGACCGATGTTCAATTCTTCAATGTCGCCAATTTCTGCAATCGCTTTTACGTTTTCATAATTTAAACCGTGCCCGGCAAAAACCTTTAAAGCAAGCCGCCGTCCTAATTCTGCGCTGCGGATAAGATTTTGCAATTCTATATTGGCCTCTGATTCAATATGAGCATTGGCGTATTTTCCTGTATGTAATTCAATAGATTGGGCCCCTGCCTCGCCTGCCGCCTCTACCTGCGACTCTTGCGGGTCGATAAAAAGGCTCACCAAAATACCGGCTGAGCTTAACTTTTTAACTATCCGGCCAACAACCTTGCGCTTTGCAGCTACATCCAACCCTCCTTCAGTAGTAAGTTCTTCCCTGCGCTCGGGAACTAAAGTAGCCTGGTCGGGTTTTACCTTTAAGGCTATATTTACTATTTCTTCTGCACAGGACATCTCCAGATTCAGTTTAGTTTTCACAATTCTGCGCAAATTCCTCAGGTCATCATCGTTAATATGGCGTCTGTCTTCGCGCAAATGGCAGACAATGCTGTCACAGCCGGCCCCCTCGCAAACCTGCGCGGCAAAAATGGGGTCGGGCCTGCCTTCGCCTCTGGCTTGCCGAAGAGTAGCCACGTGGTCGATGTTCACACCCAATCTCATCGCCTATTTTCTCCTACTTCATTCTCAATTATTTTGCCTAAGGAACGGGAAAGCCTATTAATTAAAGAAAAATCCTGCCCTTCAATCATTATTCTGGCTAACTTTTCCGTGCCTGAATACCTGATGAAAACCCGGCCGGTTTTACCTAACTGCGTTCGGCAGCGGCTAATCGCTTCCTTTAAGCCGGGAATTTGCTCCATCGGCTTTTTTTGTTTTACTTTTATATTTAGCAAAACCTGAGGATACTTCTGTAAATTTGCGGCCAGCAGGCTCAAGCTCTTGTTTTCCTTGAGCATCACTTTGATTAACTCAAGCGCCACAATTAAACCATCGCCTGTGGTCGTGCGCTCAAGAAGAATGATATGGCCCGATTGTTCTCCGCCTAAATTAACCCGCTGCTTGAGCATCTTCTGTAAAACATATTTATCGCCCACGGCAGTTCTGATTATCTGAACGCCTAATCCTTCCAAGTAGAGCTCTAATCCTATATTGCTCATCTCGGTGCAAACTATAGTATTTGCTTTAAGTCTTTTTTGTTCAAGCAGATGCCGCCCCAAAACAGCCAGGATATGGTCTCCGTCCAAAACATTGCCTTTTTCATCGGCGACAATCACTCTATCGCCGTCGCCGTCAAAAGCTATGCCTATATCTGCCCGGGATTGTAAAATTCTCCCAGCCATCGCTTGAGGGTGTAATGTCCCGCAATTTACATTGATGTTCTTTCCGTCCGGCTCATTATTTATAACAAATACATCTGCCCCCGATTCCCGCAAAACCTGAGGAGCAATCTTTGAAAATGACCCGAAGGCACAGTCAACAACAACCCTAAGCCCTGAAAGGCGCAAGCTTCCCAGAGACTTCTTGGCAAAATCCAGATAAAGCGGAATATAATCCTGCTCCTGTTTTAACTGTTCCGATTTTAAGTCAGGCTTTTTGTTATCGCAGGGAAGGTTAAGAAAGATTTCCTCTAAGCGCTTTTCGGCAACAGGAAAGAGCTTATAGCCATCGGAGTCAAAAAACTTTATCCCGTTATCGCTGCCGGGATTATGGGAAGCCGAAATTGCCGCGCCTAAATGGGCGGACAAAGCACGGGTTAAATAAGCAACGGAGGGCGTGGGGCATACCCCTATACGTAAAACCTGCAAACCCTCAAACCTTGCTCCTTTTAATAGAGCTAACTCAAGTTCCAGACCTGATTCCCGCGTGTCTTTGCCGATAAGAAGCGTTAAGGGGCCGTTTGCTTGAGGAAATTGCTCCTTCACCCATAGCCCTGCAGTTCTGCCCAGCTTAAAAACTGCCTCCTGCGTCAGCGGATATTCGCCAACCTCACCTCTTATTCCGTCTGTGCCGAATAATTTTTCCACGTTAAGGTTTAGATATAATCGGGGGCCGGGGATAGAAAACGGTTTGTTTTTTGCTCAACTCGCCGGAAATATAAAGCCAGGCCACGATGGCCAAAACGAGAGAAATCACCTTTAACCAGAAATTATTAATAACCCATTTCTTCATGTTTTACTTTTTCCTTAAGAAGTGTTTCCAGGAAAACTTTGGTTTCCTGGGCTGAACAAAGGCATTGTTGAGAATCCTGGTTAGCGATTCTCTGTCCACAGCGCGAGTTAACTTGCCTTCTCGAGCCAGAGAAACCGCGCCTATCTCTTCAGAAACCACAACCACAAGAGCATCCGTCTCATCCGTCAAACCCACTGCCGCGCGATGACGTGTCCCCAACGCCTTGGCAATTCTGGGATTGCGGGTTAAAGGAAAAAGGCATCCGGCAGCGACAATCCTCCCGTTTTGAATAACAATCCCGCCGTCATGGAGGGGCGTATGCGGCATAAAAATAGTATTGATCAATTCGCTGTTGACTTTGCTGTCTAAAGAAACCCCGCTTTCAATATACGGCTTAAGCCCAATCTCACGCTCCAGCGCAATTATTGCCCCAATCTTTTTTTGGGACAACCTATAGACCGCTTCGATGATTTCGTCAATTATCCTCTCTTCTCTAAAGAAAAAGCCTAAAATAGAACCCTGGCCCAGCCGGGCCAGGCCCCGTCTGAGTTCCGGTTGAAAAATAATTAAAAAGCACAATAAAAAGATGGCTAAAAATTTCGGTAATATCCAGCTAATTATAGTCAAGCCCAGCTTTTGAGCGATAAATAAAGAAATAAAAAATACAATTATCAGAAAGATTAAGCCTCTGAGTACCTGAGCCGCGGGGGTCCCTTTGATAAAAAACAAAAGATGATAGAATGCATACCAGAGAACAATTATTTCTAATGCCGGACGCCAAATTAAAAATATATTCTGCACGAAAAATTCTCCTATGAAATTTAGAATTGCTAAATTGCTAAATTGCTAAAATAATATAGCAATATAACAATGTAACAATTTAACAATTTAAAACAGCATCAACCATTCGAGCTACCTGAGCCATCTCTTTTACATCGTGCACGCGCACGATGTGCGCGCCGCTCGAGATACTCAGCGCAACTGTAGCGGCTGTTCCCCAAAGGCGTTCCTCAACAGGCAGGTCCAGCACATTACCGATAAAGGACTTGCGGGAAGTGCCGATAAGAATGGGTAAATCCAAACAGGCAAAGTTTCCCAATCCTTTAATTATCCGAAGATTCTGCTCTGTTGTCTTGCCAAAGCCGATGCCTGGGTCAACAACAATCCTGTCTCTCTCGATACCCGCCTCGGATGCCAAAGATACACTCTCTTTTAGGCTATCGATTATTTCTTCAATTAAGGAGGAATAAACGGGATTCTCCTGCATGGTCCGGGGGGTTCCCTTAATATGCATCAGCACGCATCCCGCTCCGAAGCGGGCGATGACTTTAGGCATCTGCGGATCAAATCTCAAGCCGCTGATATCATTGACGATACTTGCCCCCTCATCCAACGCTGCCTGCGCTACTTCCGACTTACTGGTATCTATAGAAATGGGAACTTTCACCTCTTTGCTTAGTTTTTTAATTACAGGAAGGACTCGTGCCTGTTCTTCTTGCGCAGAAACCGCCTGAGCGCCCGGCCGCGTTGATTCGCCTCCGATATCAATAATATCCGCCCCTTCTTCGGCCATCTGCAAAGAGCGTTCTTTTGCCCTCTGCGGGTCTTTATAAATTCCGTCCTTGCTGAAGGAATCACAAGTTACATTCAATATACCCATTACCTTAGTAGCTCTGCCTAACTTCAGGGTATATCGGCCCAGGGCCAAATCAAATTCTTTCCTCACTCCTGCCCTTCTTTTTTGGGCAGTTCTTTCAGCCCGGTAATCTCTTTTACCTGCTCCACGCCCAAAACCTCTTTTTCCAAAAGCGCATCGGCTAATTTCTTTAATTGTTGTTTATAGTTAGTCAATTCAAGCTTGGCTTGTTTGTAGCAGGCATCAATTATCTTGTACACTTCCTGGTCAATGGTTAATGCGGTTTGGTCGCTATAATTTTTATGCTCCAATATATCGCGGCCAAGAAATATCTGCTTCTCTCTTTTGCCGAAAGTAAGATGGCCTAACTTTGGGCTCATTCCAAACTCACAAACCATTCTCCGCGCTAAATCTGTAGCTACCTCAAGGTCGTTCTGCGCGCCGGTAGTAACCTCCTGTAAAATAAGCTCCTCGCTTGCCCGCCCGCCCAGGGTCATAGTTATCTCCGAGAGCAACTTCTTCTTAGTATAAATATGCCTGTCTTCAATGGGGGGAGCCATAGTATATCCCAGGGCCATTCCCCGCGGCAATATGGAAACCTTATGCAAAGGGTCAGCTTCAGGCAAAAGTAATGCCAGCAAGGCGTGTCCCGCTTCATGATATGCGGTCAAGAGCTTTTCTTTTTTGCTAATTACCTTGGACTTTCTCTCGGGGCCGGCAATCACCCTTTCGATAGAAGCCTCTAATTCCTTCATTCCCACAGCATCCTTATTGTTGCGCGCCGCTAATAATGCCGCCTCATTTGCCAGATTAGCCAAATCCGCTCCGGAAAATCCTGCAGTCTGGCGGGCAACGGCCTTTAGATTCACGTCTTTGGCCAGTTTAAGCGCCCTGATATGAACTTTGAGTATTTCCTCTCTTCCTATTAAATCCGGCCGGTCCACTACTATGCGCCGGTCAAACCTTCCCGGACGCAAAAGTGCCGGGTCAAGCACATCGGGACGATTTGTAGCAGCGATAAGAATGACACCCTCCTGAGTATCAAAGCCGTCCATCTCTACTAAAAGGGCATTTAAAGTCTGCTCCCTCTCATCATGGCCTCCGCCGATACCGGCAAATCTCTGCCGCCCGACCGCGTCTATCTCATCAATAAATATAATGCAACCCGTTCCGCTAATTCGCGTCGACTTTTTGGCCTGCTCGAATAAATCCCTTACTCGCGAAGCCCCGATTCCGACAAACATCTCCACAAAATCCGAGCCGCTGATGTTGAAGAAAGACACATTGGCCTCCCCGGCGACAGCCTTGGCCAATAAAGTTTTTCCGCAGCCCGGGGGACCTAAAAGAAGCACGCCCTTAGGAATCTTGCCTCCCAGCCGCTGAAATCTCTTCGGGTCTTTAAGGAACTCTATTACCTCCTGCAGTTCCTCCTTGGCCTCATCTACGCCGGCTACGTCTTTAAAGGTGGTTTTTAACTTACTGCCGGATAACTCCCTGGCGCGGCTTTTTCCAAAGGCCATGATTTTTCCTCCACCCTGGGTTGCCCCGCGATAAAAGAAAAACCACAAAAAGAAAATGAACAAAAGCATCGGGCCAAGCGAATAAATCAGCCCTGTCCACCAGCGCGTGGATTTAATGTGGAAGTCCTGCACATTTTCC
>CAZPSS010000048.1:0-8007 GCA_964589565.1 uncultured Planctomycetia bacterium | reverse complement strand
GTTTGACCTCTGAACTTAAGGGAAAAATTAAAGATTTTAGCGGGAGCCTGTCCGGCAAATCTCTGGGGCTTATTTTTCTCAAACCCTCTTTAAGGACGAGAGTATCTTTTGAGGTGGGGATGAACCAGTTGGGAGGGCATACGCTTTATCTGCCGCTTGAAGATACAAAATTCGGCACCAGAGAAACAATTGAGGACTTTGGCAGTGTCCTTTCCCGATATCTGGATGTGCTGGTGGCCAGGACTTTCTCCCACCGAAGTATAGAGGAATTGGCAGGCTCCGCTGCTATCCCCGTGATTAACGGCTTGACAGATTTACTGCATCCCTGCCAGGCATTAAGCGATTTATATTCTATTAAGGAGAAAAAAGGCCGCTTGGGCGGTATTAATCTTGCCTATGTAGGCGACGGAAACAATGTGGCCCATTCTTTGCTTTACGGATGCGCCAAATTGGGAGTGAATTTGACTGTGGCTGCTCCGGCAAAACACAAACCTAAGGAGCAAATCTTTGGCGAGGCTTTGGAAATAGCCGAAACTTCCGGAGCCAGAATTGTTCTGACAGATAATTCTTCCGCTGCGGCAAGCGGCGCCGATGTAATCTATACTGATGTCTGGACAAGTATGGGGCAGGAGCCGCAATACAAGAAAAGAATAAAGGATTTTCAGGATTTTCAGGTGAATCAAAAACTCCTCTCTTTAGCAAAACCGGATTGTTTGATAATGCATTGTCTTCCGGCGCACAGAGGGGAAGAGATAACCGATGAGGTAATCGACGGGCCGCATTCAATAGTATTCGACCAGGCCGAAAACAGGATGCATGTGCAGAAGGCTATATTACTAACGCTACTAACAGATTATTGTTAAACTGTCAAATTGCTAAACTGTTAAATGAGAAAAACAATTTAACAATGGAGCAATGTAACAATTGGGAGCAGTTATGAAGAAAGTGATCTTAGCATATTCCGGAGGGTTGGATACCTCTTGTTGCGTAGTCTGGTTAAAAGAGAAAGGCTTTGATGTAGTAACCTATACCGCAGATTTAGGCCAGGGGATAAACTTTGCCCAGTTGAAAAAAAAGGCCAAAGACTGCGGGGTGAGTAAAGCCTATATCCAGGATTTAAAAGATAAATTCCTGAAAGATTTTGTTTTCCCCGCGCTTCGTGCGGGAGCTGTTTACGAATCAAAATATCCTTTGGCCACAGCCCTGGGCAGGCCATTGATTGCCGAAGGCCTGGTAGAGCTCGCCCGCAAAGAGAAGACCCGATATATTGCTCACGGCTGCACAGGCAAAGGCAACGACCAGGTTAGATTAGAGGTTTCTGCGGCGGCCCTGGATAAAAAATTAAAGACAATCGCCCCTTTAAGAGAATGGGAATTAAACACAAGAGAGGATGAGATAAGATATGCCAGGGCTCATCAGATTAAGATTACAGCAACAAAAAAGAACCCTTACAGCACCGATTTAAATCTATGGGGCAGAAGCATTGAGTGCGGCGTTTTGGAAAACCCGGCGCAGGAGGCGCCGGAAGAAATTTATCAATTGACTAAAAATCCGCTTAAATGCGTAAATAAGCCTGTTTTTCTCACGATTGAGTTTGCCCGGGGCACGCCGCTAAAATTAAACGGAAAAAGACTTGAGGCAGCCTCTTTGGTGGCTAAACTGAATAAAGCCGCCGGGGCCTGCGGCGTAGGCAGGATTGATATAGTCGAGAATAGGCTGGTAGGGATTAAAAGCAGGGAGATTTATGAAGCGCCGGCAGCTGTAGTTTTGCATCTTGCCCATCAGGAGCTGGAGAGTTTAGTCCTGGATAAGGAAACCGCGCAATTTAAGAAAATTGTCGCTGAAAAATACGCGCAACTGGTTTATAACGGCCTCTGGCATTCGCCGTTGAAACTGGCGTTAGATAAATTTGTTAACCAGACCCAGAAAAAAGTTACAGGGCTTGTTAAGTTAAAGCTATATAAAGGAAGCTGTGTTTGCGCGGGGAGGAAATCGCCCTATTCTTTATACAAAAGGGAGTTGGCTACCTACGAAAAAGGCGATAGGTTTGACAAATCCGCAAGCCGCGGCTTCATTAAGATTTGGGGCCTGCCGTATCAGAAATGATTTCCCAGATTATACAGATTATTTGATTGACAATTGGTATGAAATATGTTATACTTTGGTAGGATAATACAGGGGGTGTTGAAAAGTGATTAAGACCTCAAAGATTGCTATAAGTTTACCTAAGGAAGATTTTGACAAAATAGAAAGAATTCGAAAGAAAATGGGCATGGAGCGCAGTGCCGTGATAGATACGGCAATTCGATATTGGTTAAAGGGCTTAGAGCAGGAAGAGTTAGTTAAGCGTTACGAGCAGGGATACAGAAAAAAGCCCGAAAATATTCAGGAAATAAAAGCAATAGAGAAAACCCAGGCAGAGGCATTTAAAGAGGAGGGTTTGGAATGAGGCGGGGTGAAGTATGGTGGGCAGAGCAGCCTCAGCCCATTGGCAGGCGCCCTGTTGTTTTACTTTCTCGTGATGAGGCCTACAGGGTGCGTAATGCAGTTACAATAGCTCAGGTAACCACCACTGTGCGCAATATTCCCGTAGAAGTACCTTTGGATGAACGAGATGGATTAGCGCAAAAATGCGTAGTAAATCTGGATACAATTGCTACAATTCGTAAGGCAATACTTACGGAGAGAATTTGTTCTCTGCGTACAGAGAAATTGGAACAGATTAATAAAGCAATAAAATTTGCTTTGGCATTGGGATAACCTCTGCAAAAACTGAAAATAAATGGCAGGGACGGGAAAATGAACAAATTATGGGGTGGAAGGTTTAAGAAGAAGACAGACCCTCTGGTAGAGAAATTTACCAAGTCTATCCATTACGATTATAAGTTAGCCGGATATGATGTCCTGGGCAGCATTGCCCACGCAAAGATGCTGGGTAAGGCCAAGATTATTCCGCCTAAGGATAGCGCTAAGATTGTTCAGGGGCTGGCGTCTATATTAAGCCGGATTGAAAAAGGCGCGTTTGTCTTTGATAAGAAGGCTGAGGACATCCACACCAATATCCAGAATGTTCTGGAGAAAAAAATCGGCAAGGTGGCGGAAAAACTTCATACAGCCAGAAGCAGAAACGACCAGGTTGCTACAGACCTGAGGATGTATGCAAAAGCGGAAATTAAAAATTTGAAAGCAGAAATTAACAATTTGCAGAAAAGTTTAGTCGGCTTTGCTAAAAAGAATGCCAAGGTGGTTATTCCCGGTTTTACGCACCTGCAGCATGCTCAGGCGGTGTCTTTGGCGCATCATTATTTGGCCTATGTAGAAATGCTGGAAAGAGATAAAGAGAGGCTCAATGATGCCTATAAAAGATGCGATGTCTTGCCGCTAGGGTCAGCTGCGCTTTCCGGAACATCTTTACCCATAGACAGAAACTATGCAGCCAAACTTTTAGGTTTTAGCAAGATTTGCGCCAATAGCATAGACGCTGTTTCGGATAGAGATTTTGTTTTGGAGGTTCTGGCGGATTTGTCTATTCTATCTATGCACATATCCAGAATGGCCGAAGATATTATTCTATGGACCAGCCCCGAATTTTCGCTTCTTGAACTGGATGAGGCCTTCTCTACCGGTTCAAGCCTGATGCCCCAGAAGAAAAATCCCGATGTTTTGGAATTGGCGAGGGCAAATAGCGGCACAATTTACGGAAATCTCATTTCGCTTTTGACCACGATGAAGGGCCTGCCCCTTTCTTACAACAGGGATATGCAGTTAGATAAACTGCCTTTGTTTAATTCTTTTGAGAGTTTAACTCTTTGTTTACAGGTTTTGTGCGGACTGATAAAGAGCGCCAGGGTCAACCAGAGCCAGGCCCTGATTTTGTCTTCCGACGAGTTGCTTTGCGCCACAGACTTAGTGGAATATTTAGTGAAAAAAGGCATTGCTTTCAAAGAAGCGCATAATATTGTGGGCAGGCTTGTTACTTTTGCCCTGGAGAAAAAGGTATTTCTTTCCGAGATTCCTTTGGGGCAATGGAAGAAGCTCTCGCCGCACTTTAAAAAAGATGTTTACGAATTGTTGAATGCCGGGACTTCGGTCGCAGCTAAGAAATCCTTTGGCGGAACCAGCCCGCAAGGCGTAAAAAGGCAGCTCAGCGGCTGGCAGAAAAGGTTGAAATAGATGCATCATTTTCAATATCGAAAGAATGAGTTATATTGCGAGGCGGCGAAGATAAGTGATATAGCCGCAAGATTCGGCACGCCTCTATACATTTACAGCCGCAGGACTCTGGTAGAGCACTATCGGAAGATTAAGCAGGCCTTCAGGAGTATCAATCCTTTAATCTGTTTTTCGGTAAAAGCTAATTCTAATCTGGGCCTGTTAAAGATTCTGGCTGAGCAGGGCGCGGGTATGGATATAGTTTCAGGGGGCGAGCTTTATAGAGCCCTGAAGGTTGGCGTAAGTCCCAAAAAAATAGTTTACGCCGGTGTGGGCAAAAGGGAAGAAGAAATTGCCGCGGCGATAAGCGCGGGAATCCTTTTCTTTAATGTAGAGTCTTTTGCGGAACTATGCCTGATTGAGCGGGTGGCCGGCCGTTTGAAGAAGCAGGTAAACCCAGCTCGCTTGCTGCGCAAGGGCTGGGTAAATGTCTCCTTAAGGGTAAATCCGGATATTGACCCCCATACGCATAAATTTATCACAACCGGCAAGATGACTAACAAATTCGGCCTGGACATACAGACTGCCGAAGAGATTTTCCTGCGCGCGCGCATTTTTTCGCACCTGCGTTTGGTCGGTTTACACATCCATATCGGCTCGCAGATAACCGAGAAGGAGCCTTTCTTTAAAGCGGTTAGAAAGATGCTCATTCTGATTAAGCGCTTAAAGCAGAGAGGTGTTCCTTTAAGGTACTTTAATATCGGAGGAGGCCTGGGAATAGTCTATCGGGATGAAACGCCGCAGACAGCCGCAAACTTTGCTGCGGTAATTTTACCTTTACTTAGAAAGACAGGCTTGAAGGTAATTCTTGAGCCGGGCAGGTTTATTGCCGGCAACAGCGGCATTCTGGTTACCAGGTTGGTCTATATAAAAAAGACGCCGCAGAAAAACTTTGCCATTGTAGATGCCGGGATGAATGACCTTATCCGCCCTTCTCTTTATAATGCTTACCATGAGATTTTACCCGTAATACGAACAAACAAACAAACGAACAAACGAACAACGAGATATGACATAGTCGGACCCATTTGCGAAAGTTCGGACTTTCTGGCTAAAGACAGGGCGATGCCGCTATTGCGGGCCGGGGAGTTATTGGCAGTGATGGGCGCCGGCGCATACGGTTTTGTTATGTCCAGCAATTACAATTCCCGGCCCAGAGCGGCTGAAGTTTTAGTGAATAAAAACAGGGTTACTCTGGTGAGAAAAAGGGAAACCTATCGCGATTTAATCAGATATGAAAGATATTAAGTTTGTTAAGGCAGTTGCCTCGGGCAATGATTTTATTATTATCGATAACTCCCAGCTCCCAGCCTGCCCGCCTCTCTATCAGCAAGGCAGGCGGGCTCCCAGCTCCCAGCCGCGTTTGTCTAAGTTAGCGAAAGAACTTTGCCGGCGCAAGTTATCTGTCGGCGCCGATGGCTTGCTGGTAATTGAACCCTCAAAGAAAGCGCATTTTAAAATGCGCATCTTCAATCCCGATGGAAGCGAAGTTGATATGTGCGGGAACGGCTTGCGCTGCCTGGCTCTATACGCTCACCGGAATAGAATTGTTTCCGGCGCTAAAATGGTTATTGAAACCCGCGCGGGAAAATTAGAGGCCGAAGTTAAACAGGATAGAATAAGGCTGAAGATGCCCCGCCCTAAAGACTTAAGGCTTAGATTTGAGCTGGATATTGATGGCCAGCCTCAAAGTGTAAACTATATTAATACCGGTGTGCCCCATGTAGTTTGTTTTGCGCAAGGATTAGATAATTTTAATGTTGAAGAGACAGGAAAGGCCATTCGCTATCATCCCGAATTTCAGCCCGCAGGGACCAATGCTAATTTTGTTGAGGTCCTGGATAAAAACCATATTAGAATAAGGACATACGAAAGAGGGGTGGAGCAGGAGACCCTGGCTTGCGGCACAGGGGCTGCGGCGGCGGGCATCGTTACTGCCTGCCAGACAGAGAAGCCGCGAAGAGGGCAATACAAAATTAAAGTGGATACCCGAAGCGGCGAGGCTCTCGCTGTTTATTTTAATATAGAAAAAAATGAAATTGATAAGGTTTATTTAAAAGGCAAGGCAAAGATTGTTTATAGAGGAGGTTTGCATGTTTAAAGGTTCTATGGTAGCAATTGTTACACCGTTTGAAAATGGGAAACTTGATGAAAAAAGATTTAGAGATTTAATTGAATTCCAAATTAAAAGCGGCACATCCGGCATTGTGCCTTGCGGGACGACCGGTGAGTCAGCGACCTTGTCGAAAGAAGAGCACGAAAGAGTAGTGGAGCTTGCCGTAGAGACGGCAAGGGGCAGAGTGCCGGTAATTGCCGGCACCGGTTCCAATAATACAGCCGAAGCAATAGAGCTGACCGGGCATGCCAAAAAAGTAGGAGCAGACGGAGCGCTTTTAATCTCTCCTTATTATAACAAGCCGACGCAGAAAGGAATTTACCTCCATTTTAAAACCATTGCCGAAGAAGTGGACATTCCGATTGTGCTTTATAATATTGCTTCGCGCACAGGCATCAACATTGAGCCGGAGACAGTAGCAAAACTTGCTCAAATTAAGAATATCGTGGCTATTAAAGAGGCCAGCGGCAATTTGAGCCAAATGGCTCAAATTGTGAAGTTGTGCGGGGATAATATTACACTTATCTCAGGAGACGATGCGCTTACTTTGCCGGTTTTATCCATCGGGGGCACAGGAGTAATTTCCGTAGTGGCTAATATCGTGCCTAAGGAAACAGCTGAGATGGTTAGATCATTCGAAGAGGGCAGGATAGAGCAGGCAAGAAAGATTTATTATAAGCTTTTGCCTTTAGTTAAAGTGCTCTTCATTGAGACCAACCCCGCCCCGGTAAAGCAGGCTTTAGGAATGATGGGTAAAATTTTGCCCCACGTGCGGCTTCCTCTTTGCCCGATGCTGGCCGAGAATGAAAAGAAGCTGAAAAAGGCGCTTAAGGAATACAATCTGATATGATTAAATTAGTTGTAAGCGGCTGTTGCGGAAAGATGGGCAGAAGGATAATTAGTTTATGCCTCGCCGACACTAATTTTGAGCTGGCAGGGGCAATAGAAGCCAAAAGCCATCCGGCGATAGGCAGAAAATTAAGTGAGATTCTAACGAATCCGGCCCTGGACATTGAGGTTGAGTACAATCCCCAGCTCATCAAAGAAGCGGATGTATTGATTGAATTTACCAATCCTTCTACTACTGCAAGCCACCTCGCTTTAGCGGTTAAATATAAAAAGGCGGTGGTTATCGGCACAACAGGATTAGGGCCTGAGCAACTACAGAAGGTGAAAGAGGCCAGCGGCGATATACCGATAGTGTTCTCTCCCAATATGTCTGTAGGGGTAAATCTGGTGTTTAAATTGGTCAAAGAGGCAGTGCAAAAATTGGGAAAAGGCTACAAAGCGGATATTGTGGAAGCCCACCATATCCATAAAAAAGACGCTCCTTCAGGCACAGCCAAGCGATTGGCGCAGTTGATTGAGCAGGCCCGCCTGTCTTCCGATAAGCAGGGTGGGCAGGCTGCCGGATACCAGAGCAAGCATATAAAGATTGAATCCATTCGCGAGGGAGAAATTGTGGGCGAGCATCAGGTGCGCTTAAGCAGTCCAGAGGATGTAATAATCATAAAACACAGCGCAAAGACGCGGGATATCTTTGCCCGGGGAGCTTTAGAGGCAGCCAAGTTTGCGGCAAAACAACCTCCGGGTTTATATGATATGCAGGATGTTATAAGTAGCCGTTAGTTCGTTTGTTCGTTAGTCGGTTAGTTCTTTTATGGTATAGGAAAGTATAT